>NZ_JBWXMQ010000018.1:0-121488 GCF_056626735.1 Pseudomonas sp. 1
CCCGCCCCTGCGCCACCCGAAACCGCGCATCCTCGGCAGCCAGAGCGCCGTGGTCACCGGGCCAAAAGGCGAAGAAATCCACTGCGACGAATACGGCCGCGTGAAAGTCCAGTTCCACTGGGACCGCGACGGCCAGGCCGACGACAAGACCAGCTGCTGGCTGCGCGTGTCTTCCGCCTGGGCCGGCGCCCAGTACGGCGGCATCGCCATCCCGCGCATCGGCATGGAAGTGCTGGTGACGTTCCTCGAGGGCGACCCCGACCAGCCGCTGATCAGCGGCTGCCTGTACCACAAGGAAAACACCGTCCCGTACGCCCTGCCGGCAAACAAGACCCGCACCACCTTCAAGACCCTGAGCTCGATGGGTGGCGGCGGCTTCAACGAACTGCGCATCGAAGACAAGAAAGGCCAGGAGCAGATCTTCCTCCACGCCCAGCGCGACTGGGACGAGAACATCGAACACGACCAGAAAATCCGCGTCGGCAACGAACGCCACGACGTCGTGGAAAAGAACAGCTACACGGAATTCAAGGCCGAAGAACACCACACGGTTTATGAAGACCGCAAAGTCGAAGCACGGGCCAACGACCACCTGACCGTGGGCGTGAACCAGCACATCAAGATCGGCACCGGGCAATTCATCGACGCCGGCCAGGAAATTCACCTGAGCAGCGGGATGAAGGTGGTGCTGGAGGCTGGGGCCGAACTGACGCTGGTCGGCGGTGGCAGCTTCATCAAAATCGATGGCGGCGGCGTGACCATGAGCGGGCCGGCGATCAACATCAACTCCGGTGGTGGACCGGGCAGCGGCACCAGTGCTGCGCCGTTGATGCCGGGCGTGTTGAAGCAGGCGGATGCGGACAAGGCTGGTGCCGTACTGACCCCGGCGCAAATCAACACCCTCAAACGTAATGCACCGTTCTGCGAAGAGTGCGAAAAATGCAAGGCAGGTGCCTGTGCCATCTAATCGACTGACACCCAAAGACTGGCTGGCACAACAGCCGCTGCAAAAAGACGAACGTCTGTATCTGATCGTCAGCGCCGCCAGTGATGCCGAAGCGCTCAAGGCCTTGTATCAGAGCGAACCGTCCGTCCAGGCCATTCCCGTCTGGGGTGGAACACCCTACTCCACCTGGCAACCGGTGATGCCCTACGTCGCCGAACTCAAGGCCAACTCAGCGTTCCTGCCCTGGATCACCGAAACCGACGCCCTCGACTGGGGCTGGCTGGCCGTCTCCCGCTCCGAACCCAACGAAGTTTTCGAACATCTGCGCAGTTTGACCCAGGTGAAAATGCCGGACGGGACCGAAGTGTTTTTCCGGTTCTGGGATGGGCGGCATATCTATCCGATTCTTGAAGGGTTGGGTGAGACGGCCGGGGAAGTGCTGCCGGTGTTTGAGCGGTATCTGATTAATGGGCGGAGCCTGGAAGTCGGGCCGCGGGTGGTGCCGAAGGCGAAGGATTGGCCGTGGTGGGAGGTGTCGAAGGGGTTGCTGGATCAGTTGGCGAAAGAGGATCAGACGACGTTGATCGGCAACTTGATGCAATGGCTCGAAGAAGCACGCCCGGACCTCTACACCGCATGGCCCGAGAACAATCTGAAATTGAAGATCACCCACTTCGTGCGTCGCCCGGATGCTCCGGACAACCTTAAAGAAGCACTGTTAAACCACCTGATTCTGGAGCAAGGCTGATGGATCGCGTTGCCACTATCGAAACCCAATTGGACTCCTTCAAAAACAGCCTCAAGCTGTACCGCGAGGAAACCAAGAGCTGGTACGCACAGCTTGCTGACAAAGCCAGCCGAGCGGCAGACATGCCCTCCCTGCTCGGTATGGAGCGCGTGATCAAGGCTGGAGACTCCAGCAAGTCCGTCAGCATGACTGATGATGATTTTTCATACGTCGCCAAGTGCCCACTTGTAGGGCCACTGCTGATAGAGAGCAAATTCGAATCGGTTTTCGACATCCCTATCGGCGATATCAAGGTCGACATCATAGCGGTGGATGGAGGCGCCAAGTCGACGATTACCCTGGATAATCAGGGTAAAGGCAGCTTTCAGGGTCAACCTGGCAAATCCTACAAGATCCACGTCCACGATCAGGTGACGCCTGCGCAGATCGACACCCTGTTCAAATCCTATGACGACTTAGCTGCCGATCTAGAAGGATTTCTGCGCAAAGAATGGGCAGGCTTCAAACCGCAGTGGTCAAATCAGAGTGCCTCAGCCAAAGCGATGGCAATTGGGGTCGGCATTCTCGAAGGAGGATGGGAAGCTATCAAAGGCGTGTGGGACGGCATCTCGAAGGCCTTGGACATCCTTCAAAACCCTAAAAAGTTCGCACAGGATTTAGGGGCCGGTGCAGAGGAATTGATCAAGCTGGCCAAAGAGGCGCCAGACGTGATGAAAAAGGCCATGTTGCTTGCTAGCGACGAGGCCGCACTGTTCTTGATGGTGCATTGCGCTTCAATCTGGGTTTCAGCATTGCCACCGACACAAGCCGCAGGCCAAACGGCGAAGATGACATCCGCTGCCGTTATCGGAATTCTCATCGACATCGTGATTTCGGTCGTCCTGACCGTCGCGGCAGAAGGTGCCGGGCTGTTTTATCTGGCCGCACGTTTAGCGAAGTACGGCCAGATCATCGTCAAGGCTGTTACAGGATTCGTGAAGTCGTTGTTTAGCATCATCAAAGGCTTCATGGGTTACGTCGGTAAATACGTCGCGGTCGCCGCACGTGGAGTAGCGACGCGGGTAGAAAAAGGAGTCGCGCAGCTACGCTTTGATGGCAAACGTAATGCGACCGTTGAACACGGCAAGCGCCCTGATGACGCCTCGAAACAATCGAAGAATCCTGACGACAAGAGTGCGGCGCCGGCGCAGGACACCTGCACCAACGGTTGCCCGGTCTCGATGGTCACGGGCGAAGAATTACTGACTCTCACCGATGGCCAACTCGATGGCCTGCTACCGTTTGAGTGGACGCGCCTTTATCGCACCAGTGCGGTCGAGATCGATAGCCGCCTTGGGTTTGGATGGAGTCACGCGCTTTCTCATCGACTGGATCTGGATGATGAAGGCGTCCTGTGGACGGATAACGAAAACCGAACCACTCGCTTTCCCATGCCGACGCAGCAACGTCCCGCCATCATCAACAGTCTGTCGAAAGCGGCCATCTACCTGGGATCGACACCAGGCGAACTCATCCTGACGCAGGCCGGGCAGAATCCGCGCTTTTTTCACTTCCGTGCCGGCCGCTTGATCACCATCAGTGACGCGTACAACAACCAGTTACAACTGAGTTACGACCTCGCTGACCGAATCCAGCGCATCGACAACAACGCCGGACGCTCCCTGTTAGTCCGCCACGAAGATCGTCATATCGTTGCCGTGGATTATCAGCAGCGCCGTGCTGAGTACACGGACCAGGGTCAACGGCAAGAGCCATGGATCACCGTTCAAACGCTGGTGACCTATCGGTACAACGCACAAGGCCAGCTTATCAGCGCCACCAATGCCGCTGGTGAAACTGAGCACTACCGTTACAACGACCAGCACGTCATTTTGGAACGACAACTGGCCGGTGGTGCGAGCTTTTTCTGGGAGTGGGAAAACGAAGGCAAATCGTCACGCAGCATCCGTCACTGGGCCAGTTTTTCGCAGATGGATTCGCAGTACGCTTGGGACGATGCCGGCAAGGTTACCGTTACAAACGCTGATGGTAGCGAGCAAGTTTATGTGCATGACGAAAATGCTCGACTCATCAGCGAGACCGCTGCTGACGGAGCTCAAACACAGAAAGCCTATGACGACAAAGGCCGGCTAATTGCAGAAAAGGATCCCCTCGGCGCGATCACTGAGTACCGTTACAACGACGCCGGTTTGCTTGCCGTTGTTATTCCTCCTGAAGATGCACCGACGTTCTACGAATATCGACATGGCTTTGTGAGTGAGATTCATCGCGGCAAAGCGAGCTGGAAATACCGGCGTAATAGCCAAGGCGATATCACCGGCCAGACAGATCCTGACGGCAACGAAACACACTACAGCTACGATGCCCAAGGTCGTGTGCTGGAGATCATTCATCCAGACGGTGGCCGGCATCAGCTCGCCTGGAATGGACTGGGCCAATTGCTCGAGGAAGCGTTGCCTGATGGTGGTCGACGTAAATACCGCTACGACGCACTGGGTCGTCAGATCACCCGCCAGGACGAACACGGCTCGATCACCCATTACCAATGGGATGCGGCTGGCCGCTTGACGCAGACCACACAGCCCGGCGGTGCGACCCGCACTTACACCTATAACGCCTACGGAAAAGTTACAGCCGAGCGCGATGAACTGGGCCGTATCACCCGTTACGAATACGCCGACAACTTGCAACTTGTCAGCCGCCGCATCAACCCGGATGGCAGTGAACTGCGCTATCGCTACGACAACTCACGCCTGTTGTTGACCGAGATCGAAAACGAACGTGGTGAGCATTACAAACTCGACTACTACTCGAACGGCCTTATCCAGCAGGAAACCGGCTTCGACGGTCGTCGCACTGCATACGAGTACGACCTCAACGGCAAGCTGCTGAAGAAAACGGAATTCGGCGATGACGGCAGCGAGTTGGTGACTGAATACCAACGTGATGCGGCTGGCAGGCTTCTGGTGAAGACGCTTCCCGACGGCGAAGAAATCCACTACAGCTACGACGCCCTCGGCCGCCTGGTCAACGTCGACGACGGACACTGGCCGCTCGCCTACGAATACGACCTGCAAGATCGCCTCGTCACCGAACATCAGGGCTGGGGCACCTTGCGTTATGAGTACGACAGCGTCGGCCAGCTCAAGCACTGCCGCCTGCCCGATGGCAGCAAACTCGACTACCGCCACCAACCCGGCGGCATGCTCAGCGGCATCGATCTCAATGGCTCGCGCCTGACGTCTCACCAGTTCAGCGGTGGTCGCGAACAGCAACGCCAGCAAGGCCTGTTGCTCAGCCAGTATCAATATGACGAACAAGGCCGCCTGCAAGCGCACAGCGTCAGCCAACGCGAGAAAAACCTTTTCCAGCGTCGCTACAACTACGACGCCAACGGCAACCTCGCTGGTATCGACGACAGCCGCAAGGGCAACCGCAGCTTCCACTACGACCCGCTGGACCGCTTGATCAGCGTGCGTGGCGCGACACCGGAAAGCTTCGTACACGACCCAGCTGGCAATCTGCTGGGCCAAAACAACGAGGGCACCGCCAACCTTGCGAACATCCAAGGCAACCGGCTGCTCATGCAGGGCGACCGTCACTACGACTACGACGCCTACGGAAATCTGATTCGCGAGCGCCGAGGTAACGGGCAGAAGCTCGTCACTGAATACCGCTATGACTGCCAGCATCGCTTGATCGGCGTCAGCCTACCCGGCGGCAGTATCGCGACCTACAAGTACGATGCCTTCGGTCGACGTATCGAGAAAACAGTCGATGGCCACACCACCGAATTTCTCTGGCAAGGCGAACGGCTCGTCGTAGAAAGCGGTGACAATCGTTATCGCACCTATGTCTATGAGCCGGACAGCTTTCGCCCCTTGGCGATGCTCGACGGTGAAGGCCCTCTGAAAGCAACGCCGCTCTACTACCAGCTCGATCACCTGGGCACACCGCAGGAACTCACCGACTACAGCGGCACGATCATGTGGTCGGCCAAATTTCGAGCCTATGGCAACCTGGCTGCGCTGGATGTCGCGGAGATCGACAACCCGCTGCGGTTTCAAGGTCAATATTTCGACGCAGAGAGTGGGCTTCATTACAACCGCCACCGCTACTACAGCCCAAGTACAGGACGGTTTCTAACCCCCGACCCGGTAAAGCTTGCAGGTGGACTGAACAACTACCAGTACGCCCCCAACCCTACCGGCTGGGTAGATCCGCTTGGTCTGATGTTTAGGGCGATTACCAGGATGGCATCTGGCGTCGCGAAAAAGGCACCGTTGAAACCCGCTGCGAACTGCCCGAAGCCAGGAAGTACATCTTCTCCGAGCACCACCCCTACCCTCGCAGACTCCAGCGTAAAGACTGGCGACGTCACCCCACCGGCAATCGTCGAGTCGAAGCCAGACTTCTATGTCGGACCATCTGGGCCGGACTCGACTTTGCCTGCTACTGGGTACCGGTATATGGGCTACAAGAATGCTGATGGAACGGTGAACACTCACGCGCAGAACACTATCAACACCCAGGAAGCAAGGCTGTCGTATTTTGGTTTTGAAAAATTCGAGACGGGGGACGCGGCAACGGAGGCCTTCCAAGTACGAGCACCGAAGCACGTTACTGCGGCTGACCCTGATCCGGCATGGAGTGATGGGCGTCTACGTTTGAAGTTTGACACGCTTCAACTCTACAAAGATGGTGTGCCCAACGCTACAGTGCCGTACGAACTTGGTGGCAAAGGTCCTAACCTGGAACCGTTCACCAAAGCGTATCCCGAGTACGGTACTGGCGGTGCCCAGCAACTCATCCCCAAACCGGGTAATCCCACTGTAATCAAAGTGGATGAAGTCACGATTTTGCCGGAGAAGTAACAGTGCTGACCGATCTAGAAGCGCGCGTAGCGCTCAAAGAACTGATTGAAAAATACCTCAAGGGAAGAGATCCGGATTACGACCGGCTGATCGAAATTGTTCAGGATCCTTCGCGGCAAGTTCCGATCAGGGGTGTGCTTGAGGATATTAGACGGTACAACAAGGTTCAGTACACACAGCAGGAGCTTGAGCTGATCGACGACCTTTTGTACATGTATGGGTGAGACGAAACGTATTGGTAGCGGGCGAACGGTTGAAATATGAACGCCTTCGATCAGTGTCCGTTCAAGCTTGGTTAGAGCAGCGCAAGCCGTTTGGCTCATTCAAGCCCCACATTCTGATATCTCGCATTACCCAAATAGCTACCACTGAAGACGGGCAGCTGTCGGCCAAAAGCGGACGTATGCTAATGGTTGAGTCTATCTTGTACTTTTGACACGTTGCTCCGGAAGGTATGGAATCCATGTCTGATTTTTTTGAAGAAACGCCTGCCGCCATCAAATGGGCGGAAGAGGCTGAGCGTCGACACCAGGAGGGAAAATTTGGCGAAATTGCGCGCGCGGTGATCTGGACGGACGCGCGCGGCTCAGATGGCCAACTGCTGGTCGCTGTCGATCCGGACAGATTAGTTACAAAGATAAACTGCAATCCGTTCACACTTCTTGAGAATCACGATCCCGGACGTCCAAAGGGACAATTGCTGGAAAGTGCATCATTTGAAAGTCCCGACGGTCGAAAGTTTGTCGGCGCAATCCTGGGCTATTACTCAGGAGGAGACGTTTTGAGTTTTCGTGGTTTGGGGATAGATGTTGGCTTTTCCGTTTCGCCTCCTAAACAGCTTCCAAGTCTTTTGGAGGATGTATGGATCGAGATCGCGACGGATGCAAGGGAGGTAGATGAACATTGGTTGGATCAGGTTACGAATGACTCGCCCGTTAGAGTCGAGCGTTCCGAGCTGTCGCACAATGCAGCTGATTCATTGCAAGAGCTCATCAGGGTTGGCCTTCCCTATGTTCTCCTTGTTTGGAACCCATTCGTAACTGCGATAGCGACTGAGGCGGGAAAAGCTTCCTATGCAGGAATACATGCCTGGTTTCGGAAACTGCTTAGTCGAATGTCCGATAGACGTAACCCCATACTCGACTTTCACTCACATCAAGACGGCTGCCAGGTCTCATTTTTATTCAGAGGTAGGGATGAGAAAAAGCTTCATGAAGCCATGGATGCATTGGCCGGTGCGGCGGCTCAAGCAGCGCGGTTAATTTCCGGGCTGAAATCTCAAGGAAAGATAAGTCGGCAAATGGTCTATGAATTCGATAAAGAAACCCTTCTGTGGGCACCGTCGTTTGTGTTACTGAATGATGATCGGATCATCACCGATAACTTAGCACTTATCGCGATTGAAAATCTTCCGAAGGGGTTGAGTCTCGGTCTCACTCGAAGCAATTCACTCTGAAGTAGAGTCAAAAATTGGGACGAATTTATTTTTTCTATAATTAATTCGTCCCCATTTTTTGGTGAGGCGGTTTGAACGGGAGTGATGGCGCTTGTCGGTGACTGCTATCGGCCATAAGCGGACGGTCGGAAGCGACTGCTATCGGCCAGAAGCGGACATTCTCATGCGACCGCATACGCCCAGAAACAGCATGTGACGACTGTAAACGTGGAAACTCTATGACTGCTGTTGACTGAAATGAAAAAGCCCACCTAGGCGGGCTCCCGCAGTGAGGCAAAATCTAAGATGAATTGTGGTGATCATCAGCACGGCACAAGTCTATTCGAGAGAAAGTAGCTTTCTAATTTCGGCAGTAATCGCGTCAATACTGAATGGCTTTGGCAGTACCGCGTCAAACAGATCCGATCTCCGCATGCCTATGTGCGCCTGAGCGCCACTCATCAAAATAATCGGCAAATCCTGACAGGAAGGAAGGACTCGGACGGCTGTCGCGAACTCCAAGCCATCCATTACCGGCATCATAAAGTCGGTGATGATCAAATCCGGACGTTCTCTATCAAGTACCTCGAGCCCCTTTTGGCCATTGCTGGCCGTCACCACCATGAAGCCCTCATCCTCCAGCGCGAAACTGAGAATGTCAGCGATCAGATACTCGTCATCGACGACCAGGATGGTGGTCATGTTAATTCAACCCGCACAAAGGCTTAAGATCTTGAACCGGGCGTTGACTCAGTGGGTACTGATGGTTCATGTCTTGAAGCCTTTTTCAGGAAAACGTCTTGATCACGGATGACGACCTCGAATCGCGAGGGGTCGTAAGAGCTGTCTCGTACTTTAAGAATGGAAAGCGTTCTGCTTAGTTCAGAGTGATTCTCAGCGAATCGCATCAACATCAGATTGTCGACGATGCTAGACAGGTCAGAGTTTGGTGCGCTGACCTCGGAGCCAAATAAATCGCGCATTTCCCAGGATGCGAATACCGTAACGCCTCTGGATCGAAGCTCGTTCATCAGAGAACTGAAAAAATCAGTTATCCGCGCCGGATTTGTCGTAACGCGAGTCATGCCGCTCAGGCTATCGATGAACACACGCTTGATGCCCTTTTCTTCAACGAGACTCAGCAGTCGTGCACCTAACCCATCCAATAGGCCTTCCGTAGTAGGCTGCCAGGCAATGCTCAGCGCTCCGCTGTCTTCCATTCCCTTGATATCGATACCCAGCGATTGGCCTTTGAGCCGCAGCCGTTGTGGACTTTCGTAAAAGCCAAAATGTAGGCCCGGAGCTTCCGCTGTCGACTCAGCCAGAAACTTGAGGCCAAGGGTCGTTTTCCCAATCCCTGAGGGGCCTATGACAAGAGTCACGCTGGAGCTGTGCAGACCGCCTCCCAAGATGTCGTCCAGTGATTTAATGCCACTGGCGATACGCGTCATATCCGCGCTGTCTGGAGAGGACGGATGGCTGTAAAGGCTTTCGAGTCGCGGATAAACCACAAGGCCATCTTCGGTGATTTCGCACTCGTGGAGGCCGGTCATTGCTGGACTGCCACGAGTTTTACGAAGCTGAATTCGACGCACTGAGCGAGTGCCATACAGCTCCTCACCCATCTCAATCACACCATCAACCATCGTGTGCTCAGGACTGCCATCGTCGAGCCGGGAACTGGTGAGAAATAGCACGGTGCAGCCAGCGAAAGCTGCATGCCCTTGTAGCTCCGAGATGAACTTCTTGGTGTCGATGGGAGAATCGGCTTTCGAGCGTGCATTGAGCAAACCGTCCACAACCATAACTGTGGCTTTCTGACGGCTGATTTCGCGCCGAAGCAGTTTCACTACCTCATCCAGCCCTTCGTTTTCCAGAGTGTCAAACGCGCTGACAAATTGAATTTCGGCGCCGACCTTGGAAGAGTCGAAAAAGCTCAGGGTGGAAAGAAACTGAAATAGACGATCATGGGACTCAGCCAGCAGCGTGGCGACGAGAACCCGGCCTCCATTGTTCGCATGATGAAACCCAAGCTGGTTGGCGAGGATCGTTTTCCCAGACCCAGGGCGCCCTTGGATTATGTATGAAGCGCCTGCGACCAGACCTCCCTTGAGCAGAGCGTCGAGCCCTTCGATTCCACTTTGGAGGCGTTTTAGCTTTTGCACAATGCGACCCTGATCTGAAAAACAGGCTGTTTTAGCCGAGTGGCTCGAATGCTACCGCCATTCTTGTTTCGTAGCCATTCAGGGCGAGTTGAAATCTGGGCCGGCAACGCCGCATCACGGTGGTATGAGTGGCTTAAGTGAGTCCGCTTCTGACCAACAGCAGTCGCTTGCCGATGTCCGCATCGAGCCGGTAGTAGCCGCTCGCGGATGAATGCTTTCGGCCAAAAGCATTGTTCCTCAAAACTGAGCTTCCAGCAGGGGTATAGCCACCTTGCCTAACGGATAGTGGCCCTAGGATCACTCACTCACAAATTCTGCAAAAAAAAGACGCTACTGCATCCATTCCGAACGCCGCCGCGTATATCAAGCACGGACAGACTTTTCTGGCCGATTTTCCTCACAAAGGATCATCACGATGAAACGTATTTCGATCAAAACGCCATTGATTGCGGGCCTTCTGACCTTAGCGGCCGGTACCGGCTTAATGCTCAATGGTGCGCAGGCTGCATCGATGAGTCACGACAGCGTAATGGTAGGGGGCCAAAGCATGTTGCCCAGCAAGGACATCATCGATAACGCAGTAAATTCCGCAGATCACACCACCTTGGTCGCCGCTGTCAAAGCTGCCGGTCTGGTCGACACCCTCAAGGGCAAGGGGCCTTTTACCGTATTCGCACCGGTCAACTCAGCGTTTACAGCTCTGCCCGCCGGAACCGTCGATACGTTGCTCAAACCGGAAAACAAGGCAACCCTCACCAAGATCCTTACTTACCACGTCGTGAGCGGCAAACTGGACATGGCCACCCTTACCGAAAAGATCAAGGCCGGAGGTGGCAAGACCGAACTGACCACCGTCTCGGGCGGAAAACTGTGGGCAATGATGAATGGTCCGCACAACATCACCATCAAAGATGAGAAGGGCGACGTCGCCGACATCAGTACTTATGACGTATACCAGTCGAACGGTGTGATACAGGTCATCGACAAGGTCCTGATGCCGAAAAGTTGACCGGCGTCGCCGGTCGTTTTCAGCGTGACCGGCGAGTCTTCCGAGGAGCCCACCCGTGAATGGAACAACCGCGCGCCGTGGGCTAACCTCTGGCTGCAATCGACTTTTAGGACCTCACGACCCAATCGTTTGGAGAAAGGCTATTCCCATCGCCGACACTGACCAACTCAAAAACCTTTTAGCCCAATGTTCCTTGGGTGACCGACGCGCTTTTGAAGCGCTGTATCGTAGCGTGAGTCCGCGTCTGCATGGCGTGGCGCTGCGGTTCATGGGACGCCCAGATCTGGCTGAGGAGGTGCTACAGGAAAGTTTTGTGCGTATCTGGAACAATGCTTCACGCTACCAATCGCAACTATCGGCGCCGATGACCTGGATGATCAATATCACGCGAAATCAGGCCATCGACCAATTGCGAAAGCGTCGCGAACGTCCGCTGGGTGATCTCGACGAGCAGATGCTGGTAGACGATAGCCCCTCGGCACATGAACAATTGAACAGCTCCCGTGAGACCACTTCATTGAATCGGTGCCTAGATGAGCTCGAAGGGATGCAACGTCAATCAATCACCATTGCTTATTTTGAAGGGCTTTCCTGTTCAGAGCTGGCCGAGCACCTGTCGGCACCGCTCGGGTCAGTAAAGTCTTGGATTCGCCGAGGCATGGAGCGGTTGCGCAGGTGTCTCGAGTCATGAACTACCAAACTCCAAGTCTTCGTCGCGCACTTGCCGCAGATTATGCCATTGGGTTGATGCCACCAGCCGCACGCCGGCGCTTTGAGCAGCTTTTACTGGAGGACTCGGAACTTCGCGCAGAACTTTCGCAATGGCGGGAAAGCCTTGCGAGCCTTACCCAGTCTCTGCCTGAATCACCTGTACCGGATCGTGTATGGCGCGGAGTTACGGCGCGTATAGATCCGCAAACAATGCAGTTGCCTGTGAAGCGACCATTCTGGAGCTGGCTCCGGGTGACGATTGCAACATGTTCACTGGTAGCAGCAGTAACACTGAGCGTTATCTATAACCGTGACGAAGTTCGCTACAGTGCAACGTTGCGTAGTGCCGACGCACAGTCGTGGATGAGCATTGAAGCGCACGAGAATTATCTAAAAATCCAACCGCTGGCTTTGGCGAAGATAGAAAAAAATCGTAGCTTGGAAATGTGGGTTATTCCTTCAGATGGAAAGCCTGTTTCGCTGGGGGTGATACCCCCAGGCGGAAACGGGGATATCAAGTTGGGCAGTGCGCAGAAAGCGCTTATTGGTGAGTCCATCACGTTGGCCATCAGTCTTGAACCCGAGGGTGGATCGCCAACAGGACAGCCGACTGGTCCGGTGCTGTATCAGGGCGTTCTTACAGCGCTATAACTCAGGGCCAGCAAATCGTTAATCTTTTTAGTGATTAAACGGCTCACTGCTCGGTCGCCCAGAATCCTTATTCAGTGCATCTGATCTCATGAACATAAACGGCAGCTCCTGGCCGGAAGCGGACTTCGGCTTGGTCCGCGTCGAGGCCAGGACTCAGAACGCCAGCGCGTTTGTTGCCACTAGAGTTGCATGACTGCGAGCGCCCTGCGCAGGGGCTCGTCGGATATCTGGATGGGGCCATGAAATGGCACGTCCATGTCCAAAACAAGGTAAACGGAAGCCGCAATGAGGAATGACGAGATGATGAACATTCCTATCACCATCGAATTACGGGGAGCGCGGTATCCGAAACTGGCGAAAATGAGCGTCAACCAGGCAGCAAGCATCCCAATAAGCGGGCCAGGAATCGCGCCCTCTGACTGCTCGACGATCCTCCAGCGTTGCTCGATGAGCGAATGATATTGCTGACGAATATCCTGAAGCATTGTTTCATGGTATCGGTCCGGAGGCTTTATAAGAGCCAAAGACTTGCCTATATCATCCAGATATTTAGCCGCCTCGCTGTTACGATGCTGCAGCGCCTCGTCTCCCCGATACGGGGTCTCGATAGCGCGCTCAAGGTAGGTGATAAGCCGATTTCGCGTATCTTGCGCCACATCACCATAGCCCCGCAGTGTCCGATCAAAAATGATCATGCTGGTTGCATACCCATGGAAGTTTGCGTCAATCGACTCGAAAGTGTTTTTGGCAGAGTTGATCATCAAGCCAAAGACCAGCGATGTCATAACCACAAAAATATTGGCTACTAAACGAATTACGGAGTTGGTATCGTCATCCCGGTGGTGGGATGCCAGCTTTGGATACCACTGCATCATAAGAAGCGAGGCAGCCACGAGGCACCCAAAAATGGCTAGTGCGATCCAGAGAGAATTCATACATCAGCGCCCTGATAAATTGGAGTCAAGTCTTGAAGGATAGACCGATCGAATCTCTGCGAATTCTGCTCGGCAGATCCTGCGTCTGCACGTCGGGAATGACTCCATTATTGATGTGAACGCATGCGCTGTTCATAGGTAGATATCGTTCGAACTCTGCCGATCGTTAGAAGCAACGGTTCACGACCGTCTGCTTTTGGCTGTGGATTCAACCGGTCGACGCAACACAACTAAATTCTGTGTAAGCAGAAGGAGTGTTGCAGATGAAGCAGAGACCTCGGATCTATTACACCGAAAGCCAGAAAAAACTGATGTGGGATCACTGGCAGAAAGGCGACTCTCTCCAGCACATCGCCCAACTATTTGATCGAAACCACTCATCGATACAGCGCATTTTGGCGGAAACAGGCGGTATCAGACCCGCTGTACGCCGCAGGTCAAGATTGGCGCTGACGTTGGCTGAGCGCGAAGAGATTTCGCGTGCAGTGGTGGCAGGTAACTCGATCCGTTCCATGGCCGCGCTGCTAGGGCGAGCAGCCTCTACGATCAGTCGTGAGATCAGACGCAACGGTGGCCAAGGATGCTACCGGGCTAATCAAGCTGATCAGGCTGCCTGGGATCGCGCCCATCGACCCAAGGTCTGCAAACTTGTTGAGAACCGAACGGTGGCGCAAATTGTTGCAGACAAGCTTCAATTGCAGTGGTCACCGGAACAAATTGCCGGTTGGTTGAAGCGTACGTACCCGGACGATACGAGCTATCAGGTGTCACACGAGACGATCTATCGCACGCTCTTCATACAGGCTCGCGGGGCTCTGAAGAAGGAGTTGCTTGAGCATTTACGGCGCACACGGGCCATGCGTCGCTCGCGCCATCACACGCAGAAGAAAGAAAATCACGGCCGAATTACTGACGCTGTATCGATCCGCGAACGCCCGGCCGCGGCTAAGGATCGGGCGGTGCCAGGTCACTGGGAAGGCGACCTGCTGTGCGGTAGCAGGAACAGCCAAATTGCCACTCTTGTTGAGCGACATACCCGCTACGTAATGCTGGTGAAATTGGACGGAAAGGATAGCGAGACGGTAATCAGCGCCCTAATTGAAAACGCCCGTAACTTACCCCAAGAACTCTACAAATCGCTGACCTGGGATCGCGGCAAAGAGATGGCTGACCATAAACGCTTTACGGTGGCTACCGACATCAAGGTCTACTTCTGCGATCCTCATCGTCCTTGGCAACGAGGATCAAATGAGAACACCAACGGGTTGTTAAGGCAGTACTTCCCGAAAGGAACCGACCTTGCGGAGCACTCGCAAGCCACACTCAATGAAGTGGCAAGGCAGCTAAATAGCCGCCCTCGGAAAACACTAGACTACGAAACACCGGCAGAACGATTTAGCCAATCTGTTGCGTCGACCGGTTGAATCCACAGCCGATAGCTGTCACTCACGGACGACCGCTTTCGACCAGAATCAGCCGTTCGAAGTGTCTAGATACTCCGGGGCGATTCAATGATGATCGAATCCCTCGCCTCAAAAAATCTATTTTCGCTGTAGTTCAATAATGTCCAAGCCAATAGCCAGCAATTTTTTCAGCACAAACATATGAGCCCATGTAGTGCGGTTACTGCCTCATTTCAACGTTTTGGCGCCCAACTTCACAGGGGCTTGCAAGATTCGCTCGAGCCACTCCCATGTTGCATATAAGTCCCCTCGCCCACGCAAGTGGGTATAGCGGCGCATCGAGTTCCAATCTCGGTGTCCCGACACGCTCGCTACTCTCGGAATATCCCAGTCCATCTCGAAAAGGCGACTGACACCTTCGTGGCGCAGGTCGTGAAAGTGCAGATCCTCAATACCGAGGATTTTGCAGGCCCTTGTCCAGGACGTGGACACTGACTCAGCGCTGTAAGGAAAAATCTCAGGCAACACTTTAGGCATGGTCTGAAGGATCTTCCATGCTTCTGGCGGCAAATGACACCAGACGTCGTTACCGATTTTTTGCCCAGGGTTCTTCATGTCGCGAACCAGAACCCGATGGCCTGCTTCATCCAAGTCATCCCACCGGATCCGGGTAATCTCTTCTTGCCTACGTGTGGAAAACAACGCGAAGCCCGTCAGCTTTAGCATGTTGATAGAAGTCGGACGACGGCTTTGAATACTTCCAAAGTGCGTCAGCAGTTTGTCGAGCTCTTCCAAGGTAGGCCGGCGATCGCGCTCGCGGCTTTTCATGTTGTAACCGAGCTTTTTCAACACTCGGCGGGCGTCCGCCATTGCGTGCGGATCCACCTCATACCCCCATGCGGGCCGAGCGATCGAGAGAACCGCGCCCAGGTGTGCAAGATCGTTACCGGCGGTTTGAGGCTGAACGCCCCCGCCCTCCTTGCCCATGCGCCACAACGCATATTCGACCAGGTGCTGGCTGCTTACATCTCTGTCGTTCAACTTCCCCAAGTAGGATTCGCTGATCGCCTTCAACGTGCCGAGCTTCGTTTTCCCCAGAGGGCGCGCCTTGGTCATCTCGGCCAGGTAGCGATCGATCATTTCCTTGACCTTCGCCCCTGGTCGGTTCGCTCGCTCGATCGCGCCTGGCTCATCCAGTTCGCTTTCTCTTTTACGCACCCAAGCCTGCGCGGCCTGTTTTCGGGCGAAGGTCTGGCTCTCTTGGTAAACTTGCGCCCCATCGCGAAACAGGCGTATCTGTGCCGTGTAACTGGTGGTGCCGTCGGTGCGTTTCCGTGCTCTGATCGTGGCCATAGTCAACTGGTACAATTTGGATAGTGATTGGTACATTGTACCAACCAATCTCAAAAAACGCCCAATTACCCCCTGAAATCAGCTTAAAACACGTAGAGCAAAATGGTACAGAAATCAGCTACATACCCAACAAACACAGGCTCTACGCTGTCTCGACGGTTCTCCATTGCACCCATGATGGATTGGACTGACCGCCACTGCCGGTACTTCCTACGCATCCTGTCGAAAAACGCCCTGCTCTACACCGAGATGGTCACCACCGGCGCGTTGCTCAATGGCGATCACGAGCGTTTCCTGCGTCACAACGAGGCCGAACATCCTCTGGCGTTGCAGTTGGGCGGTAGTGTTCCGCTGGACCTGGCCGCTTGCGCACGCATGGCGCAGGAGCACGGTTACGACGAGGTGAATCTGAACGTTGGCTGCCCGAGTGATCGGGTGCAGAACAATATGATCGGGGCGTGCCTGATGGGGCATCCGCAGTTGGTGGCGGATTGTGTGAAGGCGATGCGTGATGCGGTGTCAATTCCGGTGACGGTGAAGCATCGGATCGGGATCAACGGGCGGGACAGTTATGAGCAGCTGTGCGATTTCGTCGGGACGGTGCGGGATGCCGGGTGCACGAGTTTTACGGTGCATGCGCGGATTGCGATTCTGGAGGGGTTGTCGCCGAAGGAGAACCGGGACATTCCGCCGTTGCGTTATGACGTGGCGGCGCGGTTGAAGGCTGATTTTCCGGAGCTGGAGATCATTCTGAACGGCGGGATCAAGACGATGGAGGCCTGCCATGAGCATTTGCAGACCTTTGACGGGGTGATGCTGGGGCGCGAGGCGTATCACAATCCTTATCTGCTGGCCGAGGTGGATCAGCAGTTGTTCGGCAGTTCGGCGCCGGTGATTTCTCGGGCCGAGGCGCTGGCGCAGTTGCGGCCTTATATAGCCGAGCATTTGCTGGCCGGCGGCGCGATGCATCACATCACCCGGCATGTGCTGGGCCTGGGCACCGGGTTCCCGGGGGCGCGCAAGTTTCGTCAGTTGTTGTCGGTGGATATCCACAAGGCCAAGGACCCGCTGGCGTTGCTGGATCAGGCGGCGGAGTTGCTGGCCGGGCGTTGAGGCCCGGCCTGAGCGGCTGAGGGTCAGGCGGCTGCGGCCGCCGTCCAGTTGACCCAGCCAAATTGCCAGGTCGCGAGGATCAGCAAGCCGAAGGCGATGCGGTACCAGGCGAAAGTGGCGTAGCTGTGGTTGGCAATGAACTTCAGCAGGCCGCGCACGGCGATCATTGCGAAGATGAACGCTACGACGAACCCCAGGGCGAAGACCGGCAGGTCGCTGCTCTGGAACAGTTCGCGGTACTTGTAGCCGGAATACACCGCAGCGCCGACCATGGTCGGCATCGCCAGGAAGAATGAGAACTCCGTGGCGGCCTTGCGTGACAGGCCGAACAGCAGACCGCCGATGATAGTGGAACCGGAGCGCGACGTGCCCGGAATCATCGCCAGACATTGCACGCAACCGATCTTCAGCGCATCAGCCCATTTCATGTCGTCTACATGGTCGACACTCACTGCATGATCGCGCTGCTCGGCCCACAACATCACGATACCGCCCACGACCAGGGCAACGGCAACGGTGATCGGGTTGAACAGGTATTCATGAATCGTGTCGGCGAATAACACGCCGAGAATGACCGCCGGGAAAAAGGCGATCAGCAGATTGCGAGTAAAACGTTGCGCATTATTCTGGGTCGGCAGGCCTTTGACGATTTCGAAGATCTTCGGGCGAAATTCCCAGACCACGGCCAGAATGGCGCCCAGTTGAATAATGATGTTGAACGCCATGGCGCGTTCGCCGCCGAACTCCAGCAAATCGGCAACAATAATCTGGTGGCCCGTACTGGAAATGGGCAGGAACTCGGTCAGGCCTTCTACCGCCCCGAGTATCAGCACCTTGAACAAGGTCAGTAAATCCATTAATCCTCCGTCGGCACGCTCTTTTACGGCGCGCCGTTAAATGCATTCAGGCATTGAGTATCTGAAGTAAAACAATTGGCAGATGCATACCCATTGCCCGACTCGGGGACGGAGAATATGTCTTATCAAAAGCCACACTCAAGGCATGTTAATAAACGTCCGTATGTGAACTTGTCGACGTTATAGCCAAAAGACGGGCCGCCACATAAAATGTGACCCAGCTCACACTGCTCTGATACGTATGCAGTTGAGTGGTGGCCAAGGGACATAAAAACAGGTCGCGATAATTACAAAATAGTGGCACCATTCCATATTGCCACCATCTAAAGCCGCCAATTTCGTTAGTTAACAGCCCCGAAAAAATCAACTAAAAGCTTGAATCGCTTAATTATTGTTAGAAAACTCGGGAGCCACGTCTAAAATCCGCGCAAATGTTACCAATTGTCAGTCACAGACGAGAACCGGTGCTTTAACATCCCGATGTCAGCACCTTATTCGAGTCAATGCATGATGCTCACAGGTAACTTAGCGACTAGAAGCCCGCGCCGCACAAGCGACGAACCAGGTGTTCTCACTCTGGGTCGTACCCGTGGCGTGGCTGAACACTTTAGCGCGCTAATCGCCAAGCACGTGCAGTCTGATCTGGCCATTGAGGCCGACTCTTACGCTAGTTCATATCAGCAAAATGAATATCACGGCTTGTATCGGGCCATATTCATTGTCATCGACAGCCCTCAGGCGCTTGAAGACAACCTGGCATTGGTGGAAAGCCTGCGCAGCGATAACTTGAAGCCGATCATTTGTGCGGTGATCACCGGGCGCGGCGCGTTCAACAAGATCAAGTATTTCCTGGCCGGCGCCGACTTCTGTATCAAACTCAATACCTTGTCCGATGAAAGCGGTGACCTGCTGGGCGAATTCTTCAACAGTGAAGAATGGCAACGCGATACCAGCCTGGTGCTGGACCCTACCCGCATTTGCCTCTCGGACACCAGCAAGAAACTCGATATTTCCTTTGCCGAAATGAAGATCCTGCAAGCCTTTGCGCAGACCGGCAATCACATTCTCAGCCATGATGAAATCGCCAGCATCATGGGGCTCAACACCCATTTCTACGATCCTCGGGCGCTGGAAAAATCCATCAGCCGCTTGCGTGGGAAAATCAAGGACGTGTACGGTACGAACGCCATACAGAGCATTCGCGGGTATGGCTATCGTCTGATGCGGGGGTTGATCTCGACCGCCTGATTCAGGGAATCACTCTTTTTGCAGCTTACGAGGGAACGTCTGATGCAACGCACTAAAAATCCGATGTCTCACTGTTTTAACTGCGTCACATATCTAATAAAAAGCTGTCATTTGCATGAG
This sequence comes from Pseudomonas sp. 1, assembly GCF_056626735.1. NCBI lineage: Bacteria > Pseudomonadati > Pseudomonadota > Gammaproteobacteria > Pseudomonadales > Pseudomonadaceae > Pseudomonas > Pseudomonas sp. 1. The sequence goes on from NZ_JBWXMQ010000018.1 coordinate 19,569, forward strand.
CGCTGCAACACTTAAACATAACAATAAACCATTACTCTAAAAGCAGACCGAGTGGAACTTATCGAGGGCCATTATTGGGCCCAGACCCTGCCTATCGATTATTTCCGAGGAAAACATTGCTCGCCTGCCCATTATTTTTTTCGCCAAATTTGGTGTGTACTTTAGGAGAGAGACATGGAAACCAGCACAACCCTCCCAAGAAAATACTTTGTTGTCGTGACTAATAGCTCGGCGTCGCAACGTGAACTTGAGAACATCCTCTCCAGCGAGCGTTTCAATTCGTTTGGCACGTCTCAGGCACAAATGTTTATTGAAGGTGTTGCTTCGCCCTCTTCCACTCCGATGCTGATGGAGTTCACTTACCCACGCGGCACAAGGAAGCATGTCGCACGCAGCATCGAACATGATACCCAGCGCATATTGGCCACCCTCGAATCGGAATGGCTGGCCGCACAATCGGCGCATTCATTCCACAGTTCCACGGCCATGTCCGAAAACCCCACCGATACTTCCCGCACGATCGAATCCGACACGCCGTGCACCGAAGCCTGGCATCTGGACAATGATCAGGGTGCATTGACGAAAGAAGGCGTCGAAATCAGTCTCACCGGGCTTGAAACCGCACTGGTCCGCAAGATGCTGCACCATGAAGAGCGTGTTGTCAGTCGGGACGATCTGATCCTCAGCATCGGCCGCGAGCCGGAGCAATACCGGGGACTGGAAATGTGCCTGAGCCGTCTTCAAGACAAGTTCAAGAACGCCAGCAACGGTGAACGTTTGTTTCGCGCCGTGCGCAATCGCGGTTACTGCCTGATCCAGGAAGTTGTTGCCTAAACAATATTCCTCACGCCAAGACAAACAGATACAAGTGCGATTACAAAAATAAAAAAGCACTCTGTTTGGTTTCACCCCTCCCTGGTTATACCCGCCGCCTGACCCCACCTACGATAGCAAACACAAGATTGATTATTCACCCCCTGCCTTTCGACCTTTTCTAACGTTTGAATATTGAAATTTCAAATAAGTTGGCACTGTGCCATCTTGTTAGAACTCGTCAGACAGCATCCCCGGCAATAACTTAGTCTATTGACTGATGACAGTTCCGCATACCGGCGTTGTTACCTCAGGACACTGGCTCAAACAACAATAACAAGTCTGCTTAACAACTCGGCTTTCTACTGTCGAAACCTGAATGGACGTCTTTTGGGGATATCGTATGGATCTTTCTCTTCGTATCAATCGAAACACCGGCCTCAAGGGACTGACCTTTTGGGGCCAATGGGCGCTGGCACAGAGTTTCATTGTTTCACTGTTGTTCTTTCTGGCTGAACAGCACACCGGAACCGTCGAGTTCTATTACCGGATGTGCACGATCCTCGCGGTTCTGGCGTCGGTTCCGGCCTATACATTCAGCGGCGCGTATCGAAAACGAGACAACTATCTGACCGGGCTGGGACGGCTGTTCATGGGTTGGTTCATGACCATGGCCGGGCTGGCGTTCATCGCCTTCATCTGCAAGGCCGATGCACTGTTCTCCCGCCAAGTCATCCTTGAATGGGCGGTGTACGGTTTCCTTGGCCAGGCGCTGCTTTACGCACCGCTGCATGCGTTCTCGAAGTTCTACCAGCGTTCGCGCAAAAGCGAACACAAGACCCTGATCGTCGGCACCGGCGAACTGGCTCTGGGCCTGGCGAAGAAGTTGAGCCAGCACGAAAACCTGCCGCTGGTCGGCCTGGTCAGCAACGGCGATACCCCTGGCCTGGAAGCGGACGCCCCACGCGTCGTCGGCGCTCAGGACGAACTGCTCGAACTGATCCAGGCTCACGACATCCGCCGCTTGTACATCACATTGCCGCTGTCGGAAGCCGCCAAAATCGAAGCGATGTATGTCGACCTGCTGGATGCCAACGTTGACGTGGTCTGGGTGCCGGACCTGAACAGCCTGACGCTGCTCAACCATTCGGTGAAAGTCGTGGACGGTCTGCCGGCGATCTACCTCAACGAAAGCCCGCTGACCAGCCGCCCGACCGCCGCGCTGAGCAAGAGCCTGGTGGAAAAAGCCGTCGCCCTGTTGGCCATCATTCTGTTGAGCCCGGTGCTGCTGGCCGTGGCGCTGGCGGTGAAGCTCACTTCGCCCGGCCCGGTGTTCTTCAAGCAGGATCGCCACGGCTGGAACGGCAAGGTGATCAAGGTCTGGAAATTCCGCTCGATGCGCGTGCACGATGACCGTGAAGTCAAACAGGCCAGCCGCAACGATTCGCGCATCACTCCGGTCGGTCGCTTCATCCGTCGCACGTCACTGGACGAGCTGCCGCAACTGTTCAACGTGCTGCAAGGCCACATGGCACTGGTCGGCCCACGTCCGCATGCCGTGGCGCACAACAACTACTACTCGGGCAAAATCCTCGCCTACATGGCCCGTCACCGAATCAAACCGGGCATCACTGGTCTGGCGCAGATCAGCGGTTGCCGGGGTGAGACAGATACCCTCGACAAGATGGAAAAGCGCGTCGAGATCGATCTGAAGTACATCAACAACTGGTCGCTGTGGCTGGATGTGAAGATCCTGGTGAAGACGCCGTTCACCCTGTTGTCGAAGGATATTTACTGAGACGCAGGGCTTGAGAAGGCAACACCGCAAGGGGACGAGAGTCCCCTTTTTTGTGGGCGGGATTTGGGGGTTGGTCGTGGCTGTATCAAGATTCCCCTTCACCACAAACAAAAACGGGAGCCCACAGGCTCCCGCTTTAACTCCCCGCTCCCCCGAACCTACTCGGTAATCTTCCCGAAGTTGCGGTAGAACATGTCCCCTTCCCGACTGTCCGTCATCGAGTGCAGCTGGAAGCTGCGATTGAGCCGCGCACCACCGTCACGGGTCAGCGGTGCCCACACCAGGTTGGCGCGGCGCATGGTCGACATGCTCATCATTTCGTCGAACGGGATCGACAGGTACAGCCCCTTGTCGAAACTACCCTCGCCATACTCGGCGCTGCCAGCCGTGGTGATGGTCGCCCAGGCGCCAAAGCGCACGCCGTTGAAGAACTCGCGGGAGATATCCACCGTGCCGCCAAAGTCGCCGGCCAGATAACGCCCGACGCTGACGGCCGCCAGCGTGTCGAACGGCAGATCGGTGTAGCCGGTGATATGGCCGGTCCAGACCGAGTAATCACGCAGGCCGAAACCCTGGTCGAACTCACGCTGACGCACGTAGTTCAGGTCCGCACCGATCGACCAGCGCTTGCCGGTCGGACGAAACAGCACCTCGCCCCCGACCCCGGCGAACATCGACTCCAGATAACCGCCGTAGACCATGCCGTACAAATCCTTGTCCAGTTGCTCGGCGTGGCTGACCTGGAACAGCGGCATTGTGGTGTCCGACGTGGTCAGGTACTGACGCAAGTCGGTGCGCACACGGGGCAGGCCGCTGGGTGCGTCGTATTTGAACTTGTCGAAGTTGTTGATCAGGTTCTGACTCAGCAGACCGTTCCACCAGGTGTTGCGGTTGAAGCGGTACTCGGCGTCCAGATCCGCTGTGAACTGATAGAGCAAGCCATCGGGGCCGCCGACGTTCTGTTTGAAGCCCAGGCCGACGCCGTAATTGAAGTGCTGCGGCGCTTCGGTGTAGAGGGTTTTCTCGTTGCGCGGCATCGCCGGGTTGATCTCGGTGGTGCGGTGCAGCGATTCCAGCGGCTCTTCGTTGTTGATCACTTCGCGGAAGGTCTGCCGGGGCACGCTGGTTTCTTCCAGCGGCAGGTCGTAGCGCTTGTTGACCACGGTGAACCAGTCGATGTCGTCGTTGACGCTGTTGTCGAGAATCCGGCTCGCGCGGCCGACGGCCTTGGGCGAATGGAAATAACGCTGCTGCTCGCCGTAGACGATCAGTTCGGAATCGCGCTGGGTGATCCGCTCAACCTTGTAGCCGGCGTTCTGCTGCAAGCGGCGCGACACGTCGGCCCAGTTGACCTCCTCCATCGTCGTACTCGGGGCCTTCGCCGGCAGCGGTTCGGCCGGCGGATCGAAGGTTTTGGCCGGGGCCTTGCGACTGACGAAATTGGTGTGGAACGTGATGCCGAACATCGCCGTGTTACCCCGCTCCCAGGCCGCGCTCACATCGACGGAATCGGTCACCTTGAACACCGCGCCAAGGTTGATCGGCGAGTCCTGCTTGATGATGTTGTCCTTGGGCTCGTGCTTGTAGTCGTTGCCATCGTATTCGAGTTTCAGGCTGAGGCGATCCCAGGGCGTCTGGTAACTCACGCCGCCGAAAAACCCAGGTTTGCCGCGAAAGTACGACCCGGCGTTGACGTCACCGGTGCCTTCCAGGTCTGGTCTGGTTTTGAAGCGATCACTGGCCCAACCCAGCGGGTTGTCGAAATCACCGCGATTACCGATGTAACCCCAGGCGATGCCGGCGCTGAAATCGAAATTGTCATAGCGTTTGTTGGCGACGAAGAATTCACTGGCAAACAAACCGGTACCACCGATGTCTCGAAAGCCCAGCGCCACTTCCGGCGCCCAGTGGCTTTCCTGCCACAGCCGGACCTTGGCGTCGACCGCCTTGTCCTTATAGCTCTGGCTGCCGCTCAGCGCTTCGGAACCGTACGGACGGTTGGTGATGGCGGTGTAGCGAAACGAGCCTTCCAGCCAGTCGAGCGGCTGCAACGAAACGCTGTATCGGCTGTACGGTTCGGTGCGGTTGGCGTTGACACTCAACTCACCGGCGGGCGACATGCGCGCGGTCGGGGTCTGCAACAGACCGGCGCCGCCGAAGTCATTCTGGGTAATGCGTGGCTCGGCATGCACCAGGCCACACGGCAGTAACAACACAGCTGCAAAACGCAAATTCAACGAACCACCTCAGCCAACTGCGTGGCAATCAATTCGGCCAACTGCTGATTCAGTTCAGGGACAGGCGGATCCAGATCATCGTTTTTCACCGGCACCAGAATCTTGCTGCCGGCCACGGGCATCTGCCCGCTCTCGCGGTTCCAGTGGGCGATGCCGACCCGCCGCGATTCGCCGTTGGGCTGGATCAGCCACAGGTAATCGGCATCGGCGTCGGCCTCCAGCAACGTGCAGCCCTGCAGATATTCGCGGGCCTCCTGCAACGGCTGATAAGGCAGGCGGCACGGCTCGGCGACGGCGCCCAGCACTTCGACTTCATCGACCCGTTTCGGGTAGATCAGTTGATCGCCATCGTCGAGACGGATGTTGCGGGCGAAGCCGACTTCCACCGCCACCGGATCGAGATCGGCGATCTGCCGTCCGGTCACTGGCATCTGTCGGACCTGCTCGGTCAGGCGCTGGGCCAGCGCCGCACGACTCGGCTTGTCAAACAGCATCGCCATTCGATGCAACACATCCAGATCGAACAGCACGCCGACCTTGAGTCGCATCTGTTCTTCGAGCAGCGACTGACGCAACAGAACGCCCGCCAGCCAGTAGCCTTCGGCGTTCGGTACGGCCTCGCCGATCACATCGCGCAAACGCCCGCCTGCCGGCAATTCGATCGGGCCCGGGTTGGCGACATCACCGCTGACGATGACCGCTGCCTCGCTGATCCCGGTGAGCAACATCAAGCACGCCGAAAGCGCTCTGAGCCGCTTCACGGGACATGCCTGCGGTCAGGGGTCAGTTGCACGATCCTGACCCGCAACTGCGAGGTCAGTTGCTGTTCACTCTGCACAATGAAGCCGTCCACCGGATCGACCCAGTAACGATTGGTCGCGCGCAGGCCGATGGCCGGCGCGTCAATCTGCTCGTCGACACGCAGCACGGTGTATTGCTTGTCGAGAATCTCGAGGGTTTCCAGGGACTTTCGGGAGAAGCGGCTGTTGAGGATGATCCCGACTTCCTGGCCCTTGTAGAGGTCGATCCAGCGGCGGCTGGTGTAGCCGTCGGTGATCTGGTGCAGACCCTGTTTGAACGGCGAGTCATCGGACAGGCGCGTGCCGTCCAGATCGCCCTCCACGCCCAGGCCGATGCTGCGCATCGCCAGGCCGTCGCGCATCAGCAGCACCTGCTTGCCGGAGGCGACCCAGAACTGCAGATCCTCTCGCTCACGCACCAGCGCCAGCACCCCGGAACCGGACGGCGTGGTCAGTTTGAGCTGGGGATACTTGACCCCGGCCACCTGCTGCGCCGACACATCGAGTTCATCCGGTCCGATGACCGACGCCTTGAGGTTGTTCAACGAAGCGCTCATCAACGGATTGCAGCCACTCAATAAGACGGCCGCCATCAGGCACACGCCCACTTTCAACGTTTTCACAGTCGGCGGCCTTATTTGCTGTTGTTACTGTATTCGCTCCAGTTCTTCGCAGCGGAAGCCCCCGTCCCGACAATCGATGCCGACGGCACCAACTGGCTGATCAGGCGATTCCAGCGAGTCACGTTGGCAGGCCCGACATAGACCACGTCCTGGGGCCGCACTTCGAAGTGCGAGGCGAGCGCCATGGCGGTCGGCGATTCGGCTTCCAGCTGGTAGATTTTCGCCGGCTCCACGTCGAGGTTTTCCACCCCGCGAATCACATACACGGCGTTGCCGTTGGAGGTGGTCTGGCTCAAGCCGCCGACCGACCCGAGCACGTCGGACAGGTTCATGGTGGCGGTCTTGAAACTCAGCGCACGGGGCTGGTTGACCTCGCCCATCACGTAGATGCGCTTGTTGTCGTTGTACGGCAGATACAGCTGATCGCCTCCCTTGAGGTAGACGTTCTGCAATTCGGAATCCTGCTGATTGAGGGCGTCGAGATTGAGCGGATAGACCCGCCCGTTGCGTGTCAGCATCAGCCCGGACAAATCGGCATTGTTGGTATCGACACCGGCCGAACCAAGGGCTTCGACCACGCTCAGCGGGTTGGTCGAAATCGCCTGGGGGCCGGCCTTGGTCACGGCGCCCGAGACCACGACTTTCTGGCTGGCGAAACGCAGCACCGCGACATCCACTTGCGGCTCGGCAATGAACGCCGAGAGACGTTGCTCGATGTCCGAACGCAGTTGCTGGATGGTTTTGCCCGCGGCCTGGACTTCCTTGATGTACGGGTAATACAACGTGCCGTCGGAGCGCACCAGACGGCCGTTGGCATCGATCTGCTGTTGCGCACCCGAAGGGGCGGTCAGCTCGGGATGATCCCAGACCGTGATGTACAGCACATCATTGCTGCCGATGCGATATTCGGCCGGGGTCGCCAACAACTCCGCCGGCACCGACTCCCGCTTGTGCGTGGCGCGGTTCATGGCGATGAGCTTGGGGGTGATCTGAATGAGCTCGACCCGGCTGCTTTCGCTGGCGCCCTGGCGCGTGATGCTACTGGTGCTCAGGTACTGGCCGGGGGAGAACATGCAACCTTGCAAAGCGATACTTGCCAACAATAAAAGAGAAAAACGACGGTTCATAATGGCACTACGCTATTCAAGGGCGAATCCAAAACAAAGTCACCCGACTTTCGTCGGGCGACCCTGTACTGCACCAACAGATACTTCAGTTAGTTGTGCGTGCCGGTTGTACCCGTGGTACCGGTGGTACCCGTTGTACCGCCGTTGGCACTTCCACCACTGTTGGACGCCGCTACAGCACTGGCGACCATGGCAGTACTGGCAGCAGGCGCTGTAGAAGCCGCGACACTGCCAGATACATTGGTCACTGCTGTAAGCGGCGCTTCAGCTGCGGATGCCCAGTTGCTCAACATCGTCAACAGGGCAATCGCCATCACTTTTTTCATATCAACTCCTTTCTAACATCGCACCTGAACATCGGGTGTTCGTTAGAGGTGGTAGAGTTCAAGTCGCAAAAAGCGCGAACAAGATCCGTTGTTCTTTCACAGTCTTACCCAACTGATAAAAGTCGAACGGCAGGTTTATATCTACGGACTTGCAATAGGCATTGCCAGTCTAATTTCCCGACGATATCTAACAACCTGACTGAAACTAACATTGCACTAAAACGCCATCATCCCTGATAACCCCGGGGATGATTCGATTGCCAGCGCCACGTGTCGGTGACCATGTCCTGCAAGTTGCGGGTGGCTTTCCAGCCGAGTTCCTTCGCCGCCTTGGAGGCGTCGGCCCAGCTCTCGGCAATATCTCCGGAACGCCGTGGCATCACCCGGAACGGCACTGGCTGCCCGCACGCCTTCTCAAACGCCCGCAGCACCTGCAACACGCTGTAGCCGTCACCGGTGCCGAGGTTCCAGGTATGAATGCCGGTGCGGCCGGCGATGGTTTGCAGGGCTTTCAAGTGTCCGTCCGCCAGATCCACCACATGGATGTAATCGCGCACGCCGGTGCCGTCGACCGTCGGGTAATCGTCGCCGAAGATCGACAATTCCTTCAGGCTGCCGACCGCCACCTGGCTGATGTAAGGCACCAGATTGTTGGGGATGCCGTTGGGATCTTCGCCCATCTGCCCGCTGTGATGTGCGCCGATCGGGTTGAAGTAGCGCAGCAGCGCGATGCTCCAGCGCGGTTCGGACTGGCACAGGTCGCGCAGCACGTTCTCGACGATCAGTTTGGACTGGCCGTAGGGATTGGTCGGATTGCCGGTCGGGAAATCCTCGCGGATCGGCATCTGCGCCGGCTCGCCGTAGACCGTGGCGGACGAGCTGAACACCAGCCGGAACACCCCCGCCGCCGCCATCGCCTGGCACAGCGTGATACTGCCGCTGACGTTGGTTTCGTAGTATTCGAGCGGCTTGCGCACGCTCTCGCCCACGGCCTTGAGCCCGGCGAAATGCAGCACGGCATCGATGGCGTGCTGCTGGAAAATCCGGTCCAGCAGGGCCCGGTCACAGACATCCCCGCGAATCATCAGCGCACTTTTGCCGCAAATGGCTTCCACCGCGTGCAATGCCGCGTCGCTGCTGTTGCAAAGATTATCCAGAACTACAACTTCGTAACCTGCTTCAAGTAGTGCAAGTGTGGTGTGCGAGCCGATATAGCCGGCGCCACCCGTTACCAGAATCTTCATAGCGCGGTCCATAGTGGGAAAAGTGCCAACTCGCGTGTCAAGCCCTGTTTGTTTAATGTGTGCCTTGATTCACACAAACAGGGCGACAACAACCAGAAACAAAAACAGTTCAATCACTGGCTATAAATATTTTTACAAGCCAAACTATATTGCCTGGTACTTATTAGCACTCCCGCGCATTCATCACTATCAACGGATGCCGACTAAAAATAACCAATAACTGTCAAACCGACATCTCATAACATTGTCGTGTTTTACACTCATTGCTATTTGCCACTTCTCTCCCGAGTCAGGTATTAAAGTACAGCTTCAATAACTTGCAACTTTTCGTTATTGCAATAAACGATGGCAGTGCGCCATGAATGACCAGGAAACTTTTATGATCCGTAAATGTTTGTTCCCCGCTGCCGGTTATGGCACGCGTTTCTTGCCGGCCACCAAAGCCATGCCCAAGGAAATGCTGCCGATCGTCAACAAACCGTTGATCGAATACGCCGTGGAAGAAGCACGGGACGCCGGCCTGCAACACATGGCCATCGTCACCGGCCGGGGCAAGCGCGCACTGGAAGACCACTTCGACATCAGCTATGAACTCGAACACCAGATTCGCGGCACCGAGAAAGAGAAATTCCTGGCTGGCACTCGCGAGCTCATCGACACCTGCACCTTTTCCTACACCCGTCAGGTGGAAATGAAAGGCCTGGGCCACGCGATTCTCAGCGGTCGCCCGTTGATCGGTGACGAGCCCTTTGCCGTGGTGCTGGCGGACGACCTGTGCCTGAACCTCGAAGGCGACGGCGTTCTCACCCAGATGATCGAGCTGTACAGGAAATTCCGCTGCTCGATCGTCGCCATCCAGGAAGTCCCGCGCGACCAGACTCACAAGTACGGCGTGATCGCCGGTGAGGCGATTTCCGACGGTATTTACCGGGTCAACCACATGGTGGAAAAACCGGCACCGCAAGACGCACCGTCGAACCTGGCGATCATCGGCCGTTACATCCTGACGCCGGACATCTTCGACTTGATCGCCGACACCCAGCCGGGCAAGGGCGGCGAAATCCAGATCACCGACGCCCTGATGAAACAGGCGCAGAACGGTTGCGTGCTGGCCTACAAGTTCAAGGGCCTGCGCTTCGACTGCGGCGACGCCGAGGGTTACCTGCAGGCGACCAACTTCTGCTACGAGAACGTTTACCTGAAGGGCCGCTGAGCGGCCCCCATTGATCCATCGCGGCACGCACATCCAACGAGGCAACCATGAACATTGCACAACATTCCGCAGAGATTGAACGTGAGGTGGACAACCTTGGGGTGATGAGCTGGTTATCCCGCCATCAGCCATTGCCCAGCGCCAATGGACCGTGGCTGGGCACTCTGCTGCTGGTCGATCGCATCGGCGTGTTTCCCTCCTCCGGGGACATTCGCCGACCGATGCGCGATCCCTGGCCCCTGCTCGCCCACCTGAAACGGATCTACAGCGAACAGGCGCTGGAGGTCGATGACCGCGACGGCCTGAAAGTGATTTTCAGCGACTGGCGTTTTCGCGTGCGGATCTGCTGCAACGACCCGGCGATCATCGTCAACGTGGAAACCCGTTGCGTGACGCAGTTGATGCCGCAGAAAACCGAAGAGCTGCTGAGTCATCTGGATCTGTTCGACAACTGACGGCTATTTCGAAGTCTCGCCACAGTTGTCCTGTGGCGAGACTTTTTGCTGTCCGCCCACGACCCAACCATAGAAGTAATCGGCAATCACCCGCCCGCCGGTGGCCGGCAGTGGATGAATCTTGTCGGGCCCGATCATGGCCGCCGCGTAGCGTTTGACGTCGGTACCGAACGCGCATTGCAGATTGGCGTAACCCAGACGCTGCGCGCGGGCCCAGGGCTCGATGACCTGCGCATACGCCGACATCGGATAGGCGCTGGAGCGGGTGGTGTCCTGACGCAGGATCAGGTTGATGCTCGCCGCCGGTTGAATCTCGCGGAGCATGCCGACCAGACCCTGAACGTTGTGCAGATACTGCTCGGGCTTCACGCCAAAACCCTGATCGTTGCCACCGAGCATGATCAGGTAAATGTCTGCGGGAATCTTCGAGACCACGGCTTTCCACTGCGCCTGCCAGCGAGCATCGTCGTGGTAGAAATCAGCGGACGCCGCGCCGGACGCGGCCAGTTTCGATACCCGAACTCCGTTCTGATCGTTGCTCAGCCACAGGCCGAACAAGGTCGGCGCGCCCTTCAGCACTTCCAGTCTGAAAGCCCAATCGGTGACGGCCGATGTGCCGGTCAGCGGGACTTCCTGAACGCCCTCGCCTGCGAGTTTCAACGGTTGCCAGTCAGCGGAAGGTGACCAGCGATAACGCAGCTCACTGGGCTCACCGTTGCCGAGGTAAAGCAGTTTGGCCTGAGTGACGGCGGTGTTGATGGCGGGCGTCGGGCTGGCCTCGACTTGCAGCCAGGCGCCGGGCCGGCCAGTCACGGTGCGGCTGTCGGGGCTGGCCTGGCCGAGGCCGGAGACCAGCCAGTCGCCGCCGAAATACTTCTCGCTGCTGCGGGTGTACTTGAAATGCGTGCCGCCCAGCGCTGCGCCGTGGTTGAAGCCGACATAACCCGGCCCGGCAAACCCGACCTCCCCGGCCACGCGTTGCACCAGTCTGTTCAGGTAGAAATCCTGCCCGGCGCTGTAGCTGTCGCCGATCACCGAGATCGACAACACCTTGCCGGCCTTGCCTTCACGCCACTGGCCAAACCGCTGGCGAGCGTCGCCGACTTGCACCACCGACGCCGCTACCGGCGGAACATCATCAACAGCCAGCATGGATCGCTTCCTTCATCGGGTCTGCGCCACCGGGGCAATGGTCGCCACCGGTTTCTTTTTCGTCGCGGCACGTTCGCCGAGGAACAGCACGGAGGTGAAGTTGAACCGGCTGAAAATCATCGACAACAGCACCGGCCCGAGCAAGCCACACATCACGCCGCAGAACACCAGCACGCTTTCGTCTTTCACACCGAGGCGGCCAAGGATCGAGCGCGAAGTAGCGGCGAACAACACATGAAACAGGAAAATCGAGTAGGAATAACCGCCGAGCCAGGTCAGCGCCTTCGAGCGCATGTCACTGGACAGCAACGCAATGCACGACACGCAGCCCACCGTCAGACCGATCAGGCTGCGGCGGTCGATGATCAGCTCGCGGTCCACCGCCGCCACGTACAGCAGCGTCAACGAGATCAGCACAAACACCAGCGGACCGATCACCTTGAACGTCTGCTTCAGCTCGCTGACTTTCTCCTGGCCGATCATGCCCGCCACGAAGAACGGCAGCAGATAAATCGCCCCGTTGATGCCAAACGCGTCCAGCGCAAACGGCGGCAACAGGAACACCGCCGCCGCAAACGCGAACAACAGGTACAGACGCGTCGGCGTGCGCAGCAAACCGCGCCATTCCAGCAGGCCGACAAACATGAAAATGATGAACACCGCCTGCAGGAACCAGAAGTGGTTGATCGGCACATAGAACGACAACAGTGCATCCATCACGCTGACGTCCTTGTTCACGCCCGGCCCCACCGCCTGCAGCACCGAGAACGGCACCCCGACGCAAAACAGCGGCACGATCAGGCGCCGCACCTTGCCGCTGAAGAACGCCGAAAAGTCATCGTTGCGAATCTTGTAGATGGAATAGATGTAGCCAGAGATGAAGGTGAACAGCGGCATGCGCACGTACACCATCGAATCGGCGATCACCCGGAACGGCGAGCCGATGTCGATTTTCAAACCACCGCCCAACGGCCCGATCACGTGATAGAGCACCAGCAACAGGCACGCCAGGCCACGCAGGGTTTCGATCTCCAGGGACTTTTTCTTGCTCGACATAAAGCACCCGCCTCAATTCAGGATTCTGGATTCAACCTTCACCGGTTTGTTCGCCCGCAGCATCAATCCCAGGCCCACGAACAACACCGGCACCACCATCGAAAAGTGCCGGGCGAACGAGCCGAAGTCCGGTTCGAACAAGCCTTGAACCAGCAGGAACGCCAGCGGAATCGCGATCAGTTCCTTGGGTTTGGTCTGGATCGGCGCGCCCTTGTAATCAGTCGAGGTGATGACTTTGAACAGCAGCAGTGCGGTCATGATCATCAACGCCACGAAGATCACCTGACCCGGCCCGGACAGCAGGATCAACTCAACGGGGAACGACAACCGGAAGAAAATGATCATCGAGTCCAGGGCCTGCGAGACGAAGTCGCTGCCACTCAGCCATGAGACGATCAGCGATTTGGAACCCTCCTCGCCCGCCGTGCGCAGTTCGTTGTTGCTGGCGCGAATCGACGACACCGGAAAGCCCAGCGCCAGCTGGATCGCCATCGCAACCGCCAGGTAAAACAGGAACAGCATCAGGAAGAAGGTCGTGCGCGACACATACTTCTTCATCACGCAGACGCCGACCCAGGACAGCGAAAACAGAATCCAGTACGGCCGGATCAGCACGCCGTAGATCGCCGCCGAGAGGAAAAATCCGCCGCGATATTTGCGCGTCAGCGAGCTGAACAGAATGCTCAGCACCGCCACCGACACGATGATTTCCTTGGTCAGGTTTTCCAGGAAAAACGAACGGACGACGCCCCACAGGCACAGGGTGCCGAAGATGGCCAGCGGCATGCGCCGGAACACCACCACGGGAATGGCCGTGAGGAAAAAGTTGCAGAACATCCCGTAGGCCCAGGCGTTGGTCAGGTTGATTCCGGTGGGCCGCAGCAGGAATGCCGAACACTCGTAGGACGAGCGATCCGGCGAGAACGGGTTCCAGAAATTGCAGTTGTCGGCCCGGGCGTAGGACGACCACAGGGTCATCGCGTCCGGGCCCGGATCGCGGGGAATCAGCAGCGGCATGGCCACCGACAGAAACAGCCCGGTGAACAGGATCAGGAACGACAGCGACGAATCGAGACGGCGGCCGCGAAACTCGATGCACGGCAGTTTCAGGCCCATGACACGACAGCCTTTTTCGCGCGCGTGGCGCGGGTCAGCAGGGCAATAACGCCGAGTTGCACGATGATCGCGAAAACGTTGCCCCAGGCCGCGCCGTAAATCGAATAGTGCTTGATCAGCAGGTAACTGACCGGCACTGAAACCAACAGACAAATGGCCGCGCTGGCGAGGGACACCCTACTGTTTTTCGACGCAATCAACCCGCCCCAGACGATGTCGCCAATGGCACGCAGGGCGAAGGAAAAAATCAGCACGCCGAGGATGCCGTTGTCCGGACGCGGAACGCTGGTGGCGACGTAATCGAGCACCACGTTGAAAAACAGATAAATGCCCACCGCGACCACCGCCGACACCGCCAGCGAGCGCGCGACCCATTTGTTCACGAACAACTGCCTGACCGTGAACGGTTGCTGATCGGCCTGATAACGCTTGGCGAGCAGCGGAATGCCGACCACCGCCACCACCGCGTAAGACAACGCCTGCAAGGTGTTGGCCGCCGACCACGCGTACACATATTTACCGAGGCTGGCGTAGGGTTCGAGGTCGATGATCAGAAAGCGCTCGGCATACTGACTCAGGGCGATCAGGCCGGTGCCCAGATAAAACGGCAACCCGGCTTTCCAAACCGCCGTCGTCGCCAGCGTTCCCTCCTCCCGCCCGCGATGAACATTCACCACGATCAGGTAACCGGCGACGATCACCAGCACGTTGGCGATGACCCACAGCCACAACACGCTGGCAATCGCGGACACCCACCCGAGCGCCATCCCGCCCACGGCCAGCAGCGCCCAGAGCCCGGTCTTGATGAAAAACAGCAGCGCACCCGCCGTGGCTTTCTGTGCAGAGAACACGAACGAGTTGATCTCGAACGACAGATGTTCGGTGAGCAGCACCAGCGTCACGCAGGCGATCAGCGCGGTCGTCGCTTCCACCGACTGGAACAGTGAATAAATCACCACCGTCAGCACCGACAACGCCAGGCCCACGGCCAGGTACAACAGCAACACCTTGTTCACGACCCGGCGCGAACTGCCGCCCACGCTGATCAGCCGGTTGATTTCGGAACTGAAACCGACGCTGTAGAACTTCGACGCGATCAACGAAGCCGCGACCACCACGCCGTAAAAACCCAGCGCCTCGTAACCGAGGTAATGGGTGATGGCGAGCACCAGCAAGAACTTCGCGCCCAGTGCCCCGCCCCGCAGCAACAGCCGGAATATCATCGAATGACGCCCTTGATGATGTCGTCCATGGCCACGGTTTTCGCCTCGATCTCGCGGCAGGTGTCGGTCAGGCGTTTGCCGAAATTCGACAGTGCGTCAGGCGCGTAAACCGTGTCGATGATGGTGTCGACATCGATGTCGCCACCGTTGATGACCCAGTCCTCGACGCCCATGTCCTGATAGGCGCCAAAGCCTTTGCGTTCATAGCTGATGTGATACGCCGGCACGCCCGAGAGCAGCGATTCGATTGCGCCGTGCAGGCGTACGGAAATCACCAGGTCCGGCTGGTATTTGGCCAGCGTCGCCTTCAGCGGCAACAGGTCTTCGGTGATGCCCAGTTCGCGATAGAACGCGCCGTCATCGTTACCGCGCACGGCGCTCTGTACGGCGCAGACCACTTTGCTTTTGTTCTTCAAACGCTGCAGCAGCACCTTCAGGTTGGCCACGTAGGCGAGCTTCTTTTCCTTGCTCCACGCCGGCGGTTTGCGCAGCACTACGCACACCGTCGCCGGTGTCGAGGCGCAGCGGGTGAACTTGGGTTGCTGAAGAATCTTGCCGGCCAGCGCCTGCACCGCGAGATCCGGAGCGCGGTAGACATTTTCACAGGCATCGAACAGCGCCGAGGAGCGGTTATCGCGCACGAACACCGCATCGGCGCTGGCGTAGTGGCCGACGATCTTGTCGCTGTCGCCGTGGAACGGCCCGATGCTTTGCGGCAGGTACACCGACGGCACTTTGCTGAGGATCGCGGTTTCCAGTTGCTTGGCGTGGCCGAGTTTCAGCTTGATGTGTTCGAAGGCACTTTTCGAGCGCATGTAGCCGCCACCGACGCCGACGATCAGATCGGTTTTCTTCAACAGATCCGCCAACCCGGCGTACGACTGATTGAGGAATACCGCCTGCTTGACCCGGCCCAGGCCCTTGGCTGCCATGACCGGCGCGTCAAAACGCGGGTGCGGCAGGTATTTGAAGGAATCCGGATCGGAAGCCACGACGCTGATCGCGGTGTCTTCGCCAAAGTTGCGCTGCACCAGCGCAATGGCCAGATCGACCAGCAGACCATCGCCGGAATTGGAGGCACTGTAGCCATGCAAAATCGTTACGTTCATGAGCGGAGTTCTACTTAATAAGAGGGAGCGGAATACACGTCGTAGGTCTGACGGATCATCAACGCGGCGCTGAAACGCTCGCGGACGATGCGCCGACCTTCGATGCCGAGGGCCGACAATGCAGGCTTCTGGATTTGCTTCAGCCGATCGGCCAGCGCCTGGTGATCCCCGGCGGGGAACACGTAACCGGACACGCCATGGGTGACCAGTTCGGGCAACGACGTGCAGTCGCTGGCGATCACCGGCAGGCCCAGCGCCATGCCTTCCAGCGGCACCATGGCAAAGCCTTCCCAGCGACTCGGGACAATCAGCGCATCGGCTTTCTGATACAGCGCGTGCACCTCGGTTGGCGTCACCCAAGGCAGATATTCCACGCCATCCAGCGGCGGACACTCGACGACGTCCTCATTCACCGCACTGCCCACCACCGTCAGTTTCAGGTCGCTGCGCTGTGCTTCGGTGTAGGCCTTGAGCAACACGTCGAAGCCTTTCTGATAGTCGAGGCGGCCGACAAACAGCAGATGAATCGGTGCCGGATCGTTGACCTTGCGTTCGTCATTCTTGTGATCGATG
This sequence comes from Pseudomonas sp. 1, assembly GCF_056626735.1. Taxonomy (NCBI): domain Bacteria; kingdom Pseudomonadati; phylum Pseudomonadota; class Gammaproteobacteria; order Pseudomonadales; family Pseudomonadaceae; genus Pseudomonas; species Pseudomonas sp. 1. Next base: position 36,434 of record NZ_JBWXMQ010000018.1, read on the forward strand.
CCGTTGTAGATCAGCGTCATGCGCTTGCGCTCGATGCCAAATTTCGCGGCCTTGTCCAGCTCGAACTGGCTGACGCAGATGATCCTGTCCGTGACCTTCTGCAGCACTCGCTCGATCCACGCATAGACTTTCTGCTTGATCGGCGAGCTTTCCATCAGGAACGAAAACGCATGGGGGCAGTAGACGATTTTCGGCTTGCGCCAGGGTCGCAGAAGCACGCACACGCAACGCCCGATCACCCCGGAAAAAGTGCTGTGCAAATGCACGACATCGGGTTTTTCCTTGAGCAGGACCCGCGCCAGTTGCCAGGCAAAACGCAGCAGCGACGGCACATTCCGCCCGCTGCGGGCGAAGGTGCGGATCTGCTGTTCATCGATGCCGTGCAGTTCTTTTTTCTGGTCGAGCGGGACCAGATACACCAGCTCATAGCGCCCGTCTTCCGGCGCCGCCGAAATCGTGCGGATGACCGTCGCCACCCCGCCTTTGATCGTTTCCGCCACGTGCAGTATTTTTTTCACAACCCACCCACTTTCATGCCTGTAAGGACCATCCCCGAGATTCAGGACTGGTCCGACGCGTATTCGTAGTTGTAATAGCTGCCGTTGCCGTAATAGCTGGCCGCGCGCTTCTCGACGCCGTTGAACACCGCGCCCTTCAACTCGATACCGTTCTGGGCGAAACGCCGGATCGTCATTTCGATTTCCTTGGCCGGGTTTACCCCGAACCGCGCGACGATCAGGCTGATGCCGGCTTCGCGACCGACAATCGCCGCATCGGTCACGGCCAGCAGCGGCGGCGTGTCGATGATCACCACGTCATAACGCTCGCTGAGTTGCGCCAGCAGTTCGCGGAAATTGGCGTGCATCAACAGTTCGGAAGGATTGGGCGGGACCTGGCCACGGCTGATGAAATGCAGGTTGTCGACCTCGACCTTGTTGATCGCCTGATCGAGGGTGCAGCGCTTGACCAGCAGATCCGACAAACCGTTGGTGATCGGCGTGTTCAGCGTCTTGTGCAGATGCCCTTTGCGCATGTCGGCGTCGATCAGCACCACGCGTTGCCCGCTCTGCGCCATGACCGCCGCGAGGTTGGAAGAGACAAAGGTCTTGCCGACCTGCGGGCTCGGCCCGGAAATCATGATGCGGTTGTTGGTCGAATCCAGTGCTGCGAAGTGCAGGCAGGTACGCAGGCTGCGTATCGATTCGATGGACAGGTCCGTCGGGTTACGCAGGGCCAGCAGATACGCCGGCGTGTCCGCCGCGACTTTGGCCCGGACTTTTTTGCTGTCTTCTTCCTGTTGCAGGGCGCTGTAGGGAATCGAAGCGTAGACCGGCAAGCCGAGCTGCTCGATGCCTTCCGGGCCTTCCAGGCCCTTGCTCAGGGATTTGCGCAACAGCACAAGCGCCACGCCGACGAAGGCACCGAGGAAAGTGGCGATCAACACGATCAGGGCTTTTTTCGGTTTGACCGGGCTGGTCAGGTCGACGTCCGCCGTATCCACCAGACGCACGTTGCCCACGGCACCGGCGCGGATGATGTCCAGCTCCTGGGACTTGTTCAGCAACTGGGTGTAGATCTGCGAGGCGACTTCGACGTCGCGAGTCAGGTTGAGCAGTTCCTGCTGCGTGGCCGGCAGGTCCTGAACCTTGCCTTCCAGGGAACGCTGTTGCTGGGTCAATTCACCGATCTGGGTCATCAGCGCACGGTAGGCCGGGTGCTGTTTGGTGAACTTGCGATCCATCTCTGCCTGCTGCAGTTTCAGCTCGGAAATCCGCGTTTCGAGCGCCACGGACTGGCCCAGCACCGATTGGGTTTCCAGCGAGATGTTCACGGTCTTGCCGTGGGTCTGGTAGGCGTTGAGCGCATCGCTGGCCTTGGCCAGATCGCGTTTGACCTGCGGTAACTGGCTTTGCAGGAAGGCCAGGCTCTGCGCCGCTTCGGCGGAAGTGCGGCGTACGTTCTGATCCACGTACAGCGAGGCGATCTTGTTGAGGATCTTCACCGCTTCGGCGGCATCGCTGCTGGCCAGGGCCAGACGGATGATCCCCGATTCCTTGCCTTGCTCGGAGATGTCCAGCGCGTCCTGATAGCCCTGAATGGTCACGATTCGCGGGTAGCGCACCACTTCGAAACGGGTCCCGGGGTTGGCCAACAGTTGCGCGACCTGCCCTTCCACGCCGTCCTGCGCGAAAGCCTCGCCCGCCACGCCGTCGACCAGCAGGTTGTCGTTGTCGTCCAGCAACTGGAAACGATGTTGCTCGCCGGCGATCAAGGTGAGTTTCTTGCCCAGCAATTCCTTGGGCAGATTGAGCTTTGCAAACTCCAGGCGTTCACCGCCCCAGGCGTAGCTGCTCAGGCCGAAACGCGGCGACGCGACGCTGAGTTCGGTCTCACCGCGATAGCGTCGGGAAAGGAAGCCGCCAATCAGCGGAAAGGTATTGGGGGTGACGTCGATGTCCAGGCGCAAGTCGTCGACCGTCTTGCCGATCACCGCGCGGGACTTGATGATGCCGATTTCGGTCACCGACGGCGATTGCCCGCCGAGCATGCTGTTGAGGTCGGAAAAACCGAGCATGTCGTTCTTTTTCGGTTCGACCTGCACCAGCGCGTTGGCCAGATACACCGGCGTGGCCAAAATCGCATAGGCCACACCGGTCATCATGAATGCGCCGGTGAACGCACCGATCAACCACTTCTGGTCGATCAGGCTGCCGAAGATGCCGAGAAGATCAATACTGTCTTGATCGTTGTCGCGAGTGCCGATTACTGACGGTAACTGCATAAGTCTTTCTTACCATTCACTGAACTGAAGAATATTCATCAACGCGCCAGGCGTTGTGCCCATGAGCTAACAGCATCTTCAATCAATGCATGGGCATGAATAAAAGCGGCTTGCCCCTGGCGATACGGGTCCTGTATTTCTCGTTCGCTCTGCCACTTGCCCAGCAGAAACACTTTGCCCCTGGCGTGAGAGGCAATCTTCAGTACTTGATTAACATGTTGTTTTTCCATCACCAGAATCAGGTCTGATTCATTGACGATGTCCGCTGTCAGTTGCCGCGCCTTGAACCCTTCGGCACTGTGGCCGCGTTCTTCCAGCACCTGGCGCGCGGTCGACTCCATGCCTTCGCCGACCCGCGCAGACAGACCTGCTGAGGTCACGCTGATCGCCGAGGGTGTCAGTGCATTGCGCAACAGAAGCTCCGCTGTCGGACTTCGGCAGATATTGCCTACGCAAACGACAAGAATCTTTTTGAACAAGGTTTACTTTCCCGTGTAATGTCAATCGGCCAACATGCCTTGCACATTCGAATGAACCCGCAAGACCTTCCTTCACTCGGAAATAGATTCACCCGTTAATACCGGTGCATTAAGTACCACGGCCTTTAAAAGTCCCCCAACCAGAATTACCGGACTAAAAATAACTGTGATTTTCAGGCGAAAGTTTTCCGACAAAAAATAACATTCGTGCACTTAGTGCCCCTGTTGCTCTCGAAACTTATGTAACGAGATAACCCTCAGCTAGATGTCATTCTCATCAGGAGAGCAGACATGAAATCAGCACATCTCAAACATCTAGGGGCAGCCTTGTTGATGCTTGGAGCAGCCGCCCAGGTTCAAGCCAGCGAGTTGTTCCCGGCGCTGCCAGCGAAAACCATCGGCGTTCAGGTCAAGATTCAGAATTTCACGGCGGCCGATGCCGAGCAGATCAAAGCCGCAGGATTCACTTTTGTCCGTTTCGGCGTCTGGAGCGACAGCCTCGGCGCCAAGGCCTATCAGAAACAGATCAGCGATGCGTTCGCGGCGGCGAAATCCGCAAGCCTGCCGGTTTTGATGACCGTCCGCGCCACTAAACCGTTGACTGGAGACCTCACGACTGCCGGCGAAGCCTTTGCCAACGCCGTCAGCGGGCTGGAAAAAGCCTGGAGTTCGCAACTGGTCGCCATCGAAATCTGGAACGAGCCGGATCTGGGCACCTACTGGCCGACCGGCAACTTCAACACCACGTTCGTGCCGTTCATGAGCGCCATGTGCAAAACCCTGCAGGGGCAACCCCAGTCCACGCCTCTGGTCGGCTTTGGCTTCGCCCGGCCGCCCACCGCGGGATCGGCATCCACCGTTGCGCTCAACAGCCTCATCGAGGCTTACCCCAATTGCCTTGATGCCATTTCCTATCACCCTTACGGCATGACAGCCACGCAGATCAGCAATGCCCAGAATTTCATTCAGCAGAACTTCCACTTACCGGGTGTGATCAGTGAATGGGGGATTTCGGCGCTTGCCTCCAACGGTGGGCCGGACGGCCAGGCGACTAAAATCTCTGCGTTCATCGCCGATGTGAAAAGGCTCAAGATCCCGCTGACTTCCATCTACGAATGGAAGAACAGCGACTCGGGAAAAGATGATCGCGAGAAGAATTTCGGTCTGTTGACCTCAGACGGCCAACCGAAACCTGCTCAAACGGCAGTCAGGACACAATTGGAGCTCGAGTAGGCGCTGCAACAGGTCAGTTGCTTTGAACCTGTCGTCTGTTTTGGCATCGTATTGATCGATAACGCGCCCCGCCTTTCAAACAGCCGTTTTCAGGTTGTTGCCGCCGGGGCGCTCGATACGCCGACATGCCCTTGAGTGGCTGTCGACGCTCGGGTAATGTCACCAGACCCATAGGACAGAGCACGCTCATGACTTCCAAGCTGGAACAACTCAAACAGTTCACCACCGTCGTGGCCGACACCGGCGACTTCGAAGCGATTGCCCGGGTCAAACCGGTCGACGCCACCACCAACCCTTCCCTGCTGCTAAAGGCAGCGGCGATTCCGGCCTACGCCGAACTGCTGAACGCCAGCGTGCGCGACTGCAAGGGCGATGTCGGCCTGGCCAGCGACCGTTTCGGCGTCGCGGTCGGCCAGGAAATCCTCAAGGTCATTCCGGGCCGCATTTCCACCGAAGTGGATGCGCGCCTGTCGTTCGACAAGGACGCGATCCTCAAGCGTGCCCATCGCCTGATCGAGCTGTACGACAAGGCCGGCGTTGGCCGTGACCGCGTACTGATCAAGATTGCCTCGACCTGGGAAGGCATTCGCGCTGCCGAGATCCTCGAGAAGGAAGGCATCCAGACCAACCTGACCCTGCTGTTCTCCTTCGCCCAGGCCGCTGCCTGCGCCGATGCCGGCGTGTTCCTGATCTCGCCGTTCGTGGGCCGCATCTACGACTGGTACAAGAAGGCCAACGGCAACGACTACACCGGTGCCGACGATCCGGGCGTGCAGTCCGTGACGCGCATCTACAACTACTACAAGGCCAATGACTACAAGACCGTGGTCATGGGCGCGAGCTTCCGTAACCTCAGTCAGATCGAGCAACTGGCCGGCTGCGACCGCCTGACCATCAGCCCGGACCTGATCGAGAAACTGGCGGCCGACACCGGCAAGCTGGAACGCAAACTCGCTCCGGGCCATGCCGGCGAAGCGCGCCTGAGCCTCAACGAAGCGCAATTCCGCTGGTTGTCCAACGAAGACGCAATGGCCACCGAGAAACTGGCCGAGGGCATCCGTCAGTTTGCCCGCGACCAGGAAAAACTCGAGGCGCTGCTGCAAGCCAAGCTGTAATCGGCCAAGCGCAAACGCAAAAAGGGCGAACCCTCACAGGTTCGCCCTTTTTTGTATCTCGCGGTCTGGCCGATCAGTGCCGTTCGAGGGCATTCACCAGGTCATGGAAGGCTTCGCGGTTGGAATCGTTCAGCCCCATGAGGATCTTGTGCGCTTCGAGCACCTTGACCCGCACTACCTCCTCAGACTGATCCTGGTCCGGCAAGTCATCGAGGCATTCCGGGCATGGCACGGGATGGTTGACGATATTGAACACCTGCTCGAAACCCATCGACTGCAACAGACGCGTGATGTCCTCGTGGGTGGTGACCACGGTCGGCAGCAGGCCGACCTTCTGCCGCGACAGGATCGACAGTTTGGCCAGCAGGCCCAGCGTGGTGCTGTCGATGCTTCGGGTTTCGGTCAAATCGATCACGATCGCGTTGAAATTCAGCGCGGTGAAGATTTTTTCAATAGTCGCATCCAACGCCGAACACAGGGTCAGGCGAACTTCACCGACGAACTTCAGGACGAAGGTGCCATCCTGCTCGGCGAACTGGATTCTACCGGTACTCATTAAAGATTCCTGCTCAACACCAACAGGGCGATATCATCCGGCATCTCCCCTAGCGTGGCCAATCCAAAAACCTGCCGCAGACCATCCAGGCTGCCGCCCGCCAACTTCACCTTTTGCGGTAAAGCGGCTTCTTTCTCTTTGAGTGTGGGCTCTGGCAAAAGATCCAGAATGCCATCAGACATCAGCGTCAGGCTGAACGTCGGTGGCAGCTCGAGCACGTGGTCTTCGTAGGTGGCTTCGTTGAAAAGCCCCACGGGCAGACCGCGCCCCTCGAGGTAGCGAACACTGTCAGGCGTGTACAACACAGGCAACGGCAGATGGCCGCCGATGCTATAGGTCAACAAACCGGTCTCCTCGTCGATGACTCCACCGACCATTGTGACGTGTTTACCCAGCTTACAACTGATCAGCCCCCGGTTGATATGACCGAGGACTTCCGAAGGCTTGAATTCCGGCAGCGTGCCGTTGCGCTTGGATTCGAACAGCAAGCGCGTGGTCATGAACTTCAGCAGCACGGTAACGAACGCCGAAGAAGCGCCATGACCCGAGACATCCGCCAGGTAGAACGCTACCCGGCGCTCGTCTACCCGGAAGTAATCGACAAAATCACCCGACAGGTACAGCGACGGGATGATCTGGTGCGCAAACCTGAATTCGTCGATGGCCCACGGACTTTCCGGCAGCATGTTCATCTGCACCTGGCGACCGGCATTCTGGTCTTCCTGGAGCAGGTTCAGGCTGGCTTCGAGTTCGCGGTTGGCCTTTTCCAGTTTCTCGCGGTAGCGCTGGTTTTCCAGCAGCAGACGCGAACGATCCAGCGCCCGGCGCACGGAGTGCTCGAGCACCGCCAGATCTTCGAGAGGCTTGATCAGGTAATCCGCCGCGCCCAGGCGCAGGGCCTCGACTGCGTCGTTCATCACCCCGGCACCCGAAACCACGATCACCGGTGTCTGCGGCGACCGCTCAGTGACCTGACGGATGAGTTCGAGACCGCCCATCTGCGGCATGCGCAGATCGCAGATGACCAAGTCGGGCGTGTCTTGCTCGAATACCTGAAGACCCTGCTGGCCGTTACTGGCCTGCAAGACGCTGAAACCACTGTCTTCCAAATAGGCCGCGAGGCTCGCGCGCACTACTTCGTCATCATCGATTATCAGCAGCGTGGCACTGGTTTTTGGCATGTGGGCAAACGGCGCCAGAATTAGGTTGGCGTAGCAGGCGGGGCAACGGCCCGGCGCAGACTACTGGATTCGCTTTCTAGCCTCTCTGCTGCACCGCTTCGGAGCGTTTGCCCCGCACACGATTGCACCAGAGGTGCCCTTCTAAGGCGCAGACGGTACTCCCATCCTTCGACCGTTTCAAGCATGCGCCGATGGTCGCTTGGAGACTTTGTTTGTCAAATCACTCGCAGTTATAAGAACAGCATCAACCGTAACCCAATCATTGGACGCGCCCACAAAAAAGGCGACCTCGCGGTCGCCCTTTTCTGCCGATCAATCGAGATCAGAAATCGTCTTCGACCTGCCCGTCCTTGACCTTGAACTCGCGGTTCTGCAGGTAGGCGTTGCGGATGAAGGTGTACTTGTCGCCGCTGATCAGCTTCTCGCTCGACAGCAGGCTGGCGCGGGTGTCGACGATGTTCAGGCCGAAAATCGAGTTACGCACCGGCACATCGTTGATGTAGCGGTACGGGCCGGTGAAGCTGTCGACGTATTTGGACGGTGCATCGCGCAGGGTGCTCGGGCCCAACAGCGGCAGCATTACATAAGGACCGCTGCCGACGCCCCAGTAGCCGAGGGTCTGGCCGAAGTCTTCGTCGCTGCGGGTGAGACCCATTTTGGTGCCGACATCGAAGAAACCGAGCAGGCCGAAGGTGGTGTTGAAGATCAGGCGAGCGGTGTCGACGCCAGCGGCAGCCGGCTTGGCCTGAAGAATGTTGTTCGCCAGGTTGGTGACATCACCGACGTTGCGGAACATGTTGTGGATGCCGTCTTCCAGGAATTGCGGAGTAACAAATTCGTAGCCCTGCGCCAAAGGCTTCAGCGCATAGGTGTCGACGAAATCGTTGAACTGGAAGATCGGACGGTTGACGCTTTCCCAAGGGTCTTCTTCCGTTGCAGCCTGAGCGGCGAACGGCACCAGCATCACGCTGGCACATACACAAAGCTGAGCAAGAGGATGACTCAAGCGCATAGAAAACTCCTTGGATAGTACGGACGCAGCACCTGGGCCGCGGCGATAAGTGCGTCAGTATAAGACGGAAACGCTACTTTAGGCAGTTCCCCGGTAAATCCCTCCGTAGGACACTTCGTCATTGGCCTGTCATGCAACTGTCACCGATAGTGCCTAGCCTGATCGCTATTTCAGGGACGTTTTCCATGCCTCAAGCCGAAGCCTTGCCCGTCACCGCAACGACACTGACCGCGGTGCTGTTCGGACTCAGCGGCTGTCTGGTGGACTTCGGTGCCCGCGCCCGTCATCACGCCAGTATCGGCCCGGAACACGCCGATGCCACACCCGGAGCCCTCGACAGCCTGCGCAGCCTTCAGCACCAGCAAATTCCCTGCGCCTGGCTCGATGAGCTGTCCACGGCCTGCACTCAAGTGCTGTCATCGGCGCTGCCGGACTGGATCAAACCGTCGCAACATTCAGCAACAATCAAACCATGGCCGGCGCCCAATGCCTGCTGGCAGGCGTTGATGGGCTTGAATGTCGATCGTCTCGACGGTTGCGTGCTGGTCAGCGGTGAACCGCGCCTGCTGCAATCGGGCCTCAATGCCGGGCTGTGGACCATTGGCCTGGCGTCCTGCGGTTCACTGTGCGGCCTGGCGCCGAGCGAATGGCAGGCCCTGAGCCAGAAGGAACGCGAACAATTGCGTGGCAAGGCGACGGTGCAGTTGTTCGGCCTCGGCGTGCACTCGGTGATCGATCATCTGGGCGAACTCGACACCTGTCTGGCGGACATCAGCCTGCGTCGCCTCAAAGGCGAAAAGCCCTGACCGGGATCATGCAGGTTGGCCAAGAGTGGATTAGTCTTAAGGAGAGCCATAGACCTTTGGCGCACGGCTGCGGTCTATGCCAGTGCCTCTCGATAAAAGGAAACAACCATGCCCGCTCAAGAACTGCAAAAACAGCTCAATGCCCTGCGCGAGCAACTGGATCAAAATCCTCCGCTGACCGAAGCCGAGCGCGCTGATCTACATGCGCTGATGGCACAGATCGAATCCGAAATAAAACTGGAGACCGCGACTCAAGATTCCAGCATCGCCGATGGTGTCAATCTGGCAGTTGATCGCTTCGAACTCGAACACCCTGCCATCGCCGGCACATTGCGCAACATCATGAATTCCCTGGTCAGCATGGGCATCTGAAACCCGCGAATGCAAAAAAGCCCTGCCATCACTGGCAGGGCTTTTTCATGTCCGCGAGGCGGGTTATTGACGAACCAGACGGTGGTTCGGCAGTTGCACGCTTTCGGTGCTGCGGTACGGGTTGATGTCCAGCCCGCCCCGACGCACGTAACGCGCGAACACGGTGAGTTTTTCCGGTTTCAACAGGCGTTGCAGGTCGAGGAAGATCCGCTCCACGCATTGCTCGTGGAAGTCCGAGTGCTGACGGAAGCTGACGATGTATTCCAGCAGGCTGGCGTGATCCAGCGCCGCGCCTCTGTATTCCACCACCACGCTGCCCCAGTCCGGCTGGCTGGTCACCGGGCAGTTGGATTTGAGCAGATGACTGTGCACGCTCTCCTCGACCACACGCGAATCGTCACAGCGCAGCAGTTCAGGACGCGGATGTTCGTAGTTGCTGACGCTGATATCAAGATCGTCGATGCACACGCCCGGCAGCGCGACAACACCTTCGGCTTCGACATCTTTCAGGCTGCGAACCCGCACGCCCACCGGTTTGCCGGCAGCGGCGGACAGATCCTTGACCAGCGTTGCTTCCAGGCTTTCGATATCGGCAAACGGCGTCTGGTTCAGCGAGTTCAGGTACAGCTTGAACGACTTGGATTCGATGATGTTCGGCGAATCCGCCGGAATGCTGAATTCACCGATTGCCACCACCGGTTTGCCCGACGGCAGCAGCCACGACAGCTCGAAGCAGTTCCAGAAATCCACGCCTTTATACGGCAGGGTTTCGGCGGTCAGGCCCAGCTCGGCCCATTTCGCGGTGCGCGGAATCGGAAACAGCAGGGACGGTGTGTACGTGGCGATGTATTCGCTGGACTTGCCCAGCGGCGAATGTTCGGCTGCGGGATGCATGGCGGAAACCTGACTGAAGAATCAGCGGATTCTATCAGCCTTTGCTCCCGCCTTTGAGTGCTTACTGACTGACAGTCAGTTTGCCGACCATGCCGGCCTGGTAATGCCCGGGAATGTTGCAGGCAAATTCCAGGTTCACCGCTTTGCTGAAGGTCCAGGTCAACTCGGCGGTCTTGCCCGGCTCCACCAGCACGCTGTTGGGGTCGTCGTGCTTCATTCCATGCCCCATCGAGCCGTGATCCATGCCCGCCATATCGTGGGACATTTCCTTCATGCCGGTCGGCGTGAGCATGCCGCTTTGCTGCATCTGCAACATTTCCTCCTGGTGTTTCGCATGCATCGCCGCGTCGCCAAGGTTGAATTCGTGCAGCAACTGGCCTTTATTCACCAGTACAAAACGAACGGTCTCACCGGCCTTGATCTCGATCGCCTTCGGATCGAAGCTCATGTCGCCCATCACCACTTCAATGCTGCGGGTGGCCTTGGCCGCCGGGGCCGGCTGGCCGAAGTCATAAGTGTGCGCCGGTGATGCCCACAGCGGCGAACTCAGCGCCAGCAGAAACGCGGCAAGGGCCAGACGGTTGCGCAAAAACATAGTCGTACTCCAACAAATCAAGGTTCAGCCTGTGGGAAACTCTAGCCCGCCTGCGCTGGCAGCGACCTGACAGGCAGATTACAACTTTGTCAGGTTGGCGCTCACAGCGTGAGCCCACGGTATAACGTCCTCGTTCCCGCTACCCGAGTCGCCCATGAAACTGCTGATCGTCGAAGACCAACCGAAAACCGGCCAGTACCTGCGTCAGGGCCTGACCGAAGCCGGTTTCAACACCGAACTGGTGGCCGATGGCACCACCGGCCAGCAATTGGCGTTGAGCGGCGACTATGCGTTGCTGATCCTCGACGTGATGCTGCCGGGTCGCAATGGCTGGCAGATCCTGCAAGCGGTACGCAGCGCCGGTCTGGAAACGCCGATCCTGTTTCTGACCGCCAAGGACACCGTGGAAGACCGGGTTCACGGCCTGGAACTGGGCGCCGACGATTATCTGGTCAAACCGTTCGCCTTCTCTGAACTGCTGGCGCGGGTGCGCAGTCTGTTGCGTCGCGGCAGTTCCACACCTCAGGAAACCAGCCTGCGCCTGGCCGATCTGAGCCTGGACCTGATCCGCCGCCGGGTCGAACGCAGCGGTCAACGTATCGACCTCACCGCCAAGGAGTTCGCCCTGCTGGAAATGCTCCTGCGCCGCCAGGGCGAAGTGCTGCCCAAATCGCTGATCGCCTCACAGGTCTGGGACATGAATTTCGACAGCGACACCAATGTGATCGAAGTGGCGATTCGCCGACTGCGCCTGAAGATCGATGACGACTTCCCGAACAAGCTGATACACACCGTGCGCGGTATGGGTTACGTCCTGGAAGAGCGTGCCGACTGATGCGCCGACTGTCCTTGAGCGGCCGGCTGGCGCTGTTGTTCGCTGGCTGCACCGCTGCGGTTTCGTTGGTTGCGGGGGTGGTATTCAATCGGGCCAGCGAAGGTCACTTCATCGAACTCGACCAGCAACTGCTCGAAGGAAAACTGCTCAGCGTGCGTCAGACGCTGTTGAGTGGTAGCGACGCCGCGCACATCACTGATGAGTTGAGCCAACAAGGCGATGTCACGCTGCGCATCAGTAGCCCTGAGGGGCAGCGCTGGTTCGGCCGCTCGTTGCACGCCCCGGCAAATCTGCCGCAACAGCCCGGCCTGGCCACCATCAACGACAACGGCACCGATTATCGCGTGCTCAATGCCGCGCTTGAGCCGGAAAAACCTGATTCCCCGCAATTGACCTTGTTGCTGGACATCACCCACCACCAGCACTTCCTGCAACGCATGCAGCATCTGATCTGGCTGACCGTCGGCCTTTCGGCGCTGGCCACTGCGTTGCTGGGCGCCTGGGCCGCCCGCAGCGGTCTTCGCCCGTTACGCCGCATGAGTGCGGTGGCCCGTGGGATTTCGGCGCAATCGTTGAATGCCCGACTGCCGGAAGCGCGGATGCCCGCAGAACTTGCGGAATTGGCCCACAGCTTCAACGCCATGCTCGGACGTCTCGATGACTCCTTTCAGCGGCTGTCAGCGTTCTCCGCCGACATCGCCCATGAGCTGCGCACACCGCTGTCGAACCTGCTGACCCACACCCAGGTCACTCTCACCCGCCCTCGCCCCCTCGAAGACTATCGCGAAGCACTGCACAGCAACCTTGAAGAGCTGCAATGGATGGCGCAGTTGGTGAACGACATGCTTTATCTGGCCAAGGCTGACCACGGTTTGCTGGTGCCCAAACGTGAACCGCTGGATCTGGCGGAAGAAGCCGATGCATTGCTGGAGTTTTTTGCGCCGCTGGCCGAAGACGCTCAGGTCAGCCTGAGCCGTGACGGTGCGGGGCGGTTTGCGGGTGATCGCGCGATGTTGCGCCGGGCGCTTTCGAACCTGCTGGATAACGCGTTGCGCTTCACCCCTGCCGCCGGCGAAGTGCGTGTGAGGGTGGCCGAGCAGGCGAAATCCTTGAGGGTGACGGTGGAGAACAGTGGCGAAGGGATTTCTGCAGAGTTGTTGCCGCGCTTGTTCGATCGCTTCTACCGGGCGGATCCGGCGCGCCAGGAAGGCAGCAGCGAGCATGCGGGATTGGGGCTGGCGATTACTCAGTCGATCATCCGGGCCCATGGCGGGCAGATTCATTGCGAATCGGATCAGGGCTGGACGCGGTTTGTGATTGAGTTGCCCAAGGATTGAGTCCAGCAGTGCTGGCCCCTTCGCGAGCAAGCTCGCTCCCACAAGTACCGAGTCGCACCACAATTTTGTGAGCACTCCATAACACTGTGGGAGCGAGCTTGCTCGCGAAGGCGGTCTCGAAGCTTACGAATATCTCAAGGCGTGCGCCGGTTCGATCTTCGCCGCCCGCCACGCTGGATAAACGGTGGCCAGGAAGCTGAGGATGAAGCCTGCCGAGCAGATCAGCAGGACATCGCCGCCCTGCAACTCCGATGGCAGGTTGCTGACGAAGTAGACGTCCGAACTGAAGATGTGCTGCCCGGTCACTCGCTCGACCCAGCCCACCATCTCACTGACATTCAGCGCGGCAATCACGCCCAGAACGCCACCGATAATGGTGCCGACGATGCCGATCACCGTGCCCTGCACCATGAAGATCGCCATGATCTGCCGTGGTGTGGCGCCGATAGTGCGCAGGATCGCGATGTCGGCACCCTTGTCGTTAACCACCATGATCAGGGTCGCGATGATGTTGAAGGCTGCCACCGCGACAATCATCAGCAGCAACAGGCCAATCATGGTTTTTTCCATCTTCATCGCGCTGAACAGGCTGCCCTGGGTGTGGGTCCAGTCATCGGCCTTGAAGTCGGCGCCGAGGCCGCTGGCAATGTCCGACGAAACTTTCGGCGCGGCATACAGATCCTTCACCGCCAGACGCACGCTCTGCACCTGATTCGGCTCCCAGTGCTGCATGGTCGCGGCGTCGGAGACGTGGATCAGGCCCATGGAACCGTCGAGTTCGGCACCGACCTTGAACACGCCGACCACGTTCAGCCGCTGCATGCGCGGGGTGATGCCGCCCGGTGCGGTGCTGACTTCCGGGACAATCAGGGTGATCTTGTCGCCGACATTGAGGCGAAAACGCCGGGCGGTGATTTCGCCGAGCACTACGCCGAACTCACCCGGTTTCAAGGCATCGAGACGGCCCTGAACGATGTGCTGGGCAACGATCGACACCTTGCCTTCCTGGGCCGGGTCGACGCCACTGATCTGGATCGGCTGCATCATGCCCTTGTAGGACAGCATGCCCTCCATCTCGGTGAACGGCACCGCAGCCGTCACTTCCGGGTTTTTCATCGCAGCGGCGGCGACTGGCTGCCAGTCATCGATCGGCTTGACGCCGACAATGGTCGCGTGAGGCACCATGCCGAGGATGCGCGAACTCATTTCGCGCTGGAAGCCGTTCATCACCGACAACACCACGATCATCGCCAGTACGCCGAGGGCGAGGCCGATCATCGAGGTCATCGAAATGAACGAAACAAAGCGATTGCGGCGCTTGGCGCGGGTATAGCGCGTGCCGATAAAGATCGATAACGGTCTGAACATTCGCTGGGGCACCGTATAAAAATAAAAGACCCGACGCCTTTTCAGGCATCGGGTTTCAACGCGTCAGATTGGCGTCAGGCAGCCTTCATTGAGGTGCAGGACGCGGTCCATCTGGCGAGCCAGGTTCATGTCGTGAGTCACCACCAGAAACGCCGTGCGCATCGAAGTGCTGAGTTCCAGCATCAGATCCTGAATGCCTTCGGCGGTATGGGAATCGAGGTTGCCGGTCGGCTCGTCGAGCATCACCAGCCCAGGATTGTTCACCAACGCCCGGGCAATGGCCACACGCTGACGTTCGCCACCGGACAGTTCCGCCGGTTTGTGTTCCAGGCGATGGCCCAGACCGACCCGCTCCAGTAACGCCGTTGCACGCTGACGGGCTTCCGGTATCGCGGTCTTGCCAATCAGCAGCGGCATGCAGACGTTTTCCAGCGCGGTAAATTCCGGCAGCAGGTGGTGGAACTGGTACACGAACCCGAGGGCGCGGTTACGCAGCAGACCACGTTTCTTCTCGCTCAGCGCCGACAGTTCTTCACCGTCGAGCCAGACACTGCCCTTGGTCGGCGTGTCGAGACCGCCCAGCAGGTTGAGCAAGGTACTTTTGCCCGAACCGGATTTGCCGACGATCGCCACCCGCTCACCCGGATGCAGTTCCAGTTGCAGGTTGGCCAGCACTTCCACCGACTCCGGGCCTTCCTCGTAGGATTTGCCCAGGTTGCGGCAGCTCAAGATTGCTTTTTCACTCATGCCCGACTCACTCATAACGTAGCGCCTCCGCCGGCTGGGTGCGCGCTGCACGCCAGGCTGGATACAGGGTGGCGAGGAAACTCAGGACCAACGCAGCGGCGCAGACCATGACCACGTCCTGGCTCTGCACCTGCGACGGCAGGTAATCGATGAAATACACATCGGCGTTGAGGAATTTGTGTCCGATCACGCCTTCGAGGGCCGAAATCGCGGCGCTGACGTTGAGCGCGGCGAAGATCCCGACCACAGCGCCGATGGCCGTGCCGACCACACCGATCACCGTGCCCTGCACCATGAATGTGCGCATGATCGTGCCCGGCGTGGCGCCCAGTGTGCGCAGAATGGCGATGTCGCCCTTCTTGTCGTTCACCACCATCACCAGCGTGGAAATGATGTTGAATGCCGCCACGGCGACGATCAGCAGCAACAGCAGACCGATCATGGCTTTTTCCATGCGGATCGCCTGATACAGGTTGCCGTGGGTACGGGTCCAGTCGCGGGCGTAGTAACGGTCTTCGCCGAGGCGCTGGGCAATGTTCCACGCCTCACGCGGCGCCTGGAACAGATCGTCGAACTTGAGGCGCAGACCTTGCACCTGATCGGGCTTCCAGCGGTGCATTTTCGCCAGATCCTGCAGGTTGGTGACGCCCAGGTAACCGTCCAGCTCACCGGCGCCGACATGGAAGATGCCGACTACGGTGAAGCGCTTCATGCGCGGGAACATGCCGGCCGGGGTCACGCTGACCTCCGGCGCGACGAAGGTGACCTTGTCACCGAGGCCCACGCCGAGCTTGGTCGCGGCCTTGTCGCCGATCACGATGCCGAAGCTGCCCGGCGTCAGGTCGTCAAGTTTGCCCTGCTTCATGAAGTTGTCGATGATCGAGACGTTGCGCTCCAGCGCCGGGTCGATGGCATTGAGCAACACCTTGGACACCTGGCCGTTATTGGTCAGCAATCCCTGCATCTGGGTGAACGGCGCAACGGCCGCCACCTGCGGGTTCTGCTTGACCTTGGCGGCCAGGCTCGGCCAGTCGCTGATGGCTTCACCGGACTCGATGGTCGCGTGGGGCACCATGCCCAGCACGCGGGTGCGCATCTCATGATCGAAGCCGTTCATCACCGAAAGCACCACGATCATCACGACCACGCCAAGGGCGAGCCCGATCATCGAAGTCAGGGAAATGAATGACACAAAATGATTGCGACGCTTTGCACGGGTATAACGCGTGCCGATAAATACGAAGAGAGGTCTGAACATGTCGGGGCTTGTTCGGAGGGAAAAGGAACGTCCTTGTGGCGGGGGTCGATAACCAGCTTTACACTCAGACCACCGCCGCTACCATGGGTTCGCCATGTCGACATTAGATGAAGAAGATCGCCGCGAATACTACCGTATCGAGGACATGATCGCACTGGAAATTCGGCCCCTGTCCGCTCCCGAAGCTGCAGGCCAGGAAGTGTTGCAGGATGCTTCCCCATTGTTCAACCTGCTCAGCGAACTGCACCTGAGCGAATTCGAGTCGCAGCACCTGCTGCGCCAGATCAGTGAACGCGACCGTGCCATCTCGGCGTTCCTGAAATCCCAGAACAAACGCATCGACCTGCTCAGCCAGGTGGTCGCCCTGACCGTGCTCGGCCATATCGGCGAGCCGCAACCGGTGATCATCTCCGAGGGCGGGGTCGACTTTCAGCACCCGACCCCGATCGCCACCGGCGCTCACCTGTCGGTGAAACTGGTGCTGATGCCCCAGGCGCTTGGCCTGTTGCTGCGCGCCCGCGTCACCCATTGCGACCGCAAGGGCGACGGCTACGACGTCGGCACCGAGTTCGAACACCTGACCGACGCCCAGCGCCAGTTGCTTGCCCGCTATATCTTGCAGAAGCAGGCCCAGGAACGACGCCTGGCCCGCGAACAAAATGAATCAGGCATTTAATTAAGGAAGAACCGTGACCCTCATCTACGGCCACCGCGGCGCCAAGGGCGAAGCACCGGAAAACACCCTGACCAGTTTTCAGGAATGTCTAAAGCACGGCGTACGCCGTTGCGAATTGGATCTGCACCTGTCCAAGGACGGCGAGCTGATGGTCATCCACGACCCGACCCTCAAGCGCACCACCGACCGGCGCGGCAAGGTGGCCGAGCACACTGCCGCCGACCTGGTGACCTACGACGCCCGCAAGGGCGGCCCCGGCTGGATCAAGCCGTGCCCGATTCCGACCCTGGAAGAATTGTTCGAGAAATGTGATTTCGATCACTGGCAGCTCGAAGTCAAAAGCGCTTCACGCACCCGCGCAGCCACCACCGTTCTGGCCATTCGTGAAATGGCGGTCAGGCACGGACTGCTCGACAAGGTGACGATCACCTCGAGCTCTCGGGAAGTGTTGAAGGCGGCGCTGGATCTGGTACCGGACGTGTCACGGGGCCTGGTGGCGGAATACGCCTGGCTCGACCCGCTGAAGGTCGCCGCAAACTACGGCTGCGAGATTCTGGCCTTGAACTGGACGCTGTGTACGCCGGAACGCCTGCAAAAGGCGCAACGTCAAGGGCTGCATGTGTCGGTGTGGACCGTCAACGAGCCTGCGCTGATGCGCAGACTCGCCGACTTCGGCGTTGACAGCCTGATTACAGACTTTCCCGGTTTGGCCACTGCCACCCTCGGGAATTGCTGAAATCGGTCTCCCCGGCCGGCTCAGGCCACCGGCCGGAGCCCGTCAAAAAAGCCGGTTGAGGCCGTCGTACGCCGCTACCCGATAGGCTTCGGCCATGGTCGGGTAGTTGAACGTCGTGTTGACGAAGTACTTCAGGGTATTCAGTTCGCCCGGCTGGTTCATGATCGCCTGACCGATGTGCACGATCTCCGACGCCTGATAACCGAAGCAGTGAACGCCCAGCACTTCCAGGGTTTCACGGTGGAACAGGATCTTCAGCATGCCCTGCGGCTCGCCGGCGATCTGTGCACGCGCCATGCTCTTGAAGAACGCCTTGCCCACTTCGTACGGCACTTTGGCCTGGGTCAGTTCCTGCTCGTTCTTGCCGATCGAGCTGATCTCCGGAATGGTGTAGATGCCAGTCGGCACGTCATTCACGAAACGCCAGCTGCCATTGTCAACGATGCTGCCAGCGGCCGAACGGCCCTGGTCGTGGGCGGCACTGGCCAGGCTCGGCCAGCCGATCACGTCACCGGCGCCATAGATGTTCTGCACACAGGTGCGGTAGTTCTCGTCGACTTCGATCTGGCCACGGCTGTTGACCTTGACCCCGATGTTTTCCAGACCCAACTGGTCGGTATTACCGGTACGGCCGTTACACCAGAGCAAGGCGTCGGCCTTGATCTTCTTGCCGGACTTCAGGTGCAGGATCACGCCGTTGTCCACGCCTTCGACGCGGTCATACTCTTCGTTGTGACGCACGGTGATGTTGTTGTTGCTGAAGTGGTAGCTCAACGCCTGGGAGATTTCCGAGTCGAGGAAGCTCAGAAGCTGACCGCGGTTGTCCACCAGTTCGACCAGCACGCCCAGACCGCTGAAGATCGAAGCGTATTCGCAACCGATCACGCCGGCGCCGTAAACGATCAGTTTGCGCGGGGTGTGGCCGAGGCTGAGGATGGTGTCGCTATCGTAGATACGCGGGTGGTGGAAATCGATGTCCGCCGGGCGATAAGGACGCGAACCGGTGGCGATGATGATGTGCTTGGCCACCAGTTTCTCGACCACGCCGTTGGCGCAGACCACTTCGATGGTTTGCTCGTCGGCGAAGCTGCCGGTACCGAAGAACACGTCGACGCGGTTACGGGCGTAGTAGCCGGTACGCGAAGCGACTTGCTTGGAGATGACTTTCTCGGCGCTTTTCAACACATCCGGGAAGGAGAACCAGCGCGGCTCGCCGATCGCACGGAACATCGGGTTGGTGTTGAACTGCATGATCTGCCGCACCGAGTGACGCAGTGCCTTGGACGGGATGGTGCCCAGGTGGGTGCAGTTGCCGCCGACCTGGCGACGGCTGTCGACCATCGCCACCTTGCGCCCTGCTTTGGCGGCGTTCATTGCCGCGCCTTCTCCCGCCGGGCCGGAACCCAGCACCACCACGTCGTAGTTGTAGACAGCCATGCGTACTCCTCAGAACAGGCCGCGGTGCCAGCAGCACCGGCGGCTAAATCACGCCGAACGACGGCGCGAAGGAACAATTGGGGGCCAGTAGAAAACCCGGACACAGTCTATAGAAGCGTCAACGCCGCGCACATTAACCCTTGGTCGCGTCGTAGGCTACTTTTGCCTGCACTACAACGCCAGCTTTCGTACTGTTCTCAGTCAACTTTTGCGTCACTGAGCCGTTCGAAAGCGTGACTGGTGCGTGTGACGAAACCTGTATCGGCACGAATCACAAAGAATGCACCAATGTCGTGTTTTTCGGCATAGTCCCAGGCCCTTTCAGGCCCGAGAATCAGCAACAGCGTCGATAGTCCATCGGCCATCAGCGTTGAAGGATGAATGACCGTGACCGACGCCAGATCGTGCAGGACCGGCGCACCGGTCCGGGCATCGAAGGTGTGGGAATAGCGCCGGCCATCCTGCTGAAAATAGTTGCGATAGTCGCCGGAGGTGGACAAGCCATAGCCATCGATGTTGATGACGCGCTCTGCCACCTGCTGATCATCTCGCGGTTCTTCCAGTGCGACACGCCATGGCGAACCGTCGGGTTTCTTGCCGGACGCCTTGAGCTCGCCGGTGGCTTGCGCGAGATAGTCATGGATGCCCAGGGCTTCGAGTCGCGCAGCAATGGCATCGACCGCGTAACCGGCGGCGATGCTGTTGAAATCCACCTCGACCGCCGCGTCCTTGCACAACCGATCGCCGTCGATACGTAGATGTTGATGACCGACCCGCTGGCGAACCTCGGCCAGTGCCGCCGCGTCCGGGACTTTTTCTTCGCGCCCCTGCGGGCCGAAACCCCATAGATTCATCAGCGGCTCAACCGTTAGGTCGTAGGAGCCTTCGCTTTGCTGCGACAGCTGTTCGCCCATGCGGACCATTTCCAGGATCGGCGCGGGCATGACCTGACAGCGATCAGCCGGCAACTCATTGAAGCGCGAGATGTCGGAGTCCGCGCGATAAGTCGACATCTGCCGGTCGACATCCGCGAGGATTTTTTCCACTTCGACACGCACTTCCTGCGGGGCAGGCAGATTGGCGTGGCGCACGTACTTGATCGAGTAAGTGCTGCCCATCGTCGGGCCACCAATAGTCTCGAGGGAATCGCCGTTGCCGCAGCCGGATAAAACCCCGGCCAGCAGCACGAGAATCCCCCACCGTCCAGTTAACAATTCTTCATCTCCTCGCAAAACAGCGCCGGCCATTATGGGCTACGAGCGCAACGCTTTCTTACAAGATTTAGAGCGAGTACCTACCCATGTCTTCCACGACCGGCAAAGGCAAGGCGATTTTTCGCGTTGTCAGCGGCAACTTTCTCGAGATGTTCGACTTCATGGTCTACGGCTTCTATGCCACGGCCATTGCCAAGACCTTCTTTCCCACCGACAGCGCCTTCGCTTCCTTGATGCTTTCCCTGGCCACTTTTGGTGCCGGTTTCCTGATGCGTCCGCTGGGGGCGATTTTTCTCGGCGCCTACATCGACCGGCACGGCCGACGTCAGGGCCTGATCATCACATTGGCCCTGATGGCGGCCGGCACCGTACTGATTGCCTGCGTGCCGGGCTACGCCACCCTTGGGGTGGCCGCGCCGCTGATCGTGCTGTTCGGCCGCTTGCTGCAAGGCTTCTCGGCTGGCGTCGAATTAGGTGGCGTGTCGGTGTACCTGGCGGAAATCGCCACGCCGGGCCGCAAGGGTTTTTTCGTCAGTTGGCAGTCCGCCAGCCAGCAAGCCGCCGTGGTGTTCGCCGGCCTGCTCGGTGTCGGCCTCAACCACTGGCTGAGCCCGGAACAGATGGGCGAATGGGGCTGGCGCGTGCCGTTCCTGATCGGCTGCATGATCGTCCCGGTGATTTTCGTCATCCGTCGCTCGCTGGAGGAAACCCCGGAGTTCCAGGCGCGCAAACATCGCCCTACCGTGCAGGAAATCGTCCGTTCGATCGGTCAGAACTTTGGCATCGTCATCGCCGGCATGGCGCTGGTGGTCATGACGACGGTGTCGTTCTACCTGATCACGGCGTACACGCCGACGTTCGGCAAGGCGGAATTGCACCTGTCTGACTTCGATGCGTTGCTGGTGACCGTGTGCATCGGTCTGTCGAACTTCTTCTGGCTGCCGGTGATGGGCGCAGTGTCTGACAAGGTGGGGCGCAAACCCCTACTGTTGGCGGCGACGATTCTGGCGATCCTGACCGCTTATCCGGCGTTGTCGTGGCTGGTAGCGAACCCGAGCTTCAGCCATCTCCTGGTTGTCGAATTGTGGCTGTCGTTTCTGTACGGCTCATACAACGGGGCAATGGTGGTGGCGCTCACCGAGATCATGCCGGTAGAAGTTCGTACGACCGGCTTCTCGCTGGCCTACAGCCTGGCCACCGCAACCTTTGGTGGTTTTACGCCGGCGGCCTGCACTTATCTGATCCATGTGCTGGACAACAAGGCGGCACCGGGGATCTGGCTCAGTGGTGCAGCGGTACTGGGCCTGATCGCCACACTGGTGCTGTTCCGTGGCAACAAGCACGAATTGCGCACGGCACAAGCCGCTATCCCCCGCTAAGGCAAATCGCGCACAAACAAAAACGCCCCGACCAGAGTCGGGGCGTTTTCATTTGCGGCTAAGGCTTAGCGCGGGAACGCTGGCGGATTTACACCGGCCATGTCTTCCATCACGCGAACCACCTGGCAGCTGTAACCGAACTCGTTGTCGTACCAGACATACAGAACAACGCGGTTGTCCTGGGTAATGGTTGCCTCGGCATCCACGACACCAGCGTGACGCGAGCCCACGAAGTCAGTGGAAACCACTTCCTGCGAGCTGACGTAGTCGATCTGCTTGTGCAAATCCGAGTGCATGGCCATCTGGCGCAGGTACTCGTTGATTTCTTCGCGAGTGGTGGCCTTTTCCAGGTTCAGATTCAGAATGGCCATCGACACGTTTGGCGTAGGAACGCGAATCGCGTTACCGGTCAGCTTGCCCTTGAGCACTGGCAACGCCTTGGCGGCTGCAGTGGCAGCACCGGTCTCGGTGATTACCATGTTCAGCGGCGCGGCGCGGCCACGACGGCTGCCCTTGTGGAAGTTGTCGATCAGGTTCTGGTCGTTGGTGAACGAGTGAACGGTTTCAACGTGGCCGTTGACGATGCCGTACTGGTCGTTGACAGCCTTGAGCACCGGCACGATGGCGTTGGTGGTGCAGGACGCCGCCGAGATGATCTTGTCGTCAGGCGTGATGTCGCCATGGTTGATGCCGTGAACGATGTTCTTCAACGCGCCTTTACCCGGAGCGGTGAGAATCACGCGGGCAGCGCCCGGGCAGGCCAGGTGCTGTCCCAGACCGTCGGCATCACGCCATACACCTGTGTTGTCCACGATCAGAGCGTTTTCGATGCCGTACTGGGTATAGTCGACTTCGCTCGGGCTCTTGGCGTAGATCACCTGAATCAGGTTGCCGTTGGCGGTAATGGTGTTGTTTTCTTCGTCGATGGTGATGGTGCCATCGAACGGGCCGTGAACCGAATCACGACGCAGCAGGCTGGCACGTTTGACCAGGTCGTTTTCAGAGCCCTTGCGTACCACGATGGCGCGCAGACGCAAGCCGTCGCCACCACCGGTTTTTTCGATCAGGATGCGCGCCAGCAGACGGCCGATACGACCGAAGCCGTACAGCACGACGTCAGTGCCTTTACGCGCCGAAGCGTTCTGCTGACCAACGACATCGGCCAGTTCTTCGCGAACGAATTGTTCAGCGGTGCGGCCATTGCCTTCAGCGCGGAACTTGAACGCCAACTTGCCCATATCCACCGAAGCCGCGCCGAGCTTCAGCTCGCTCATGGCCTTGAGAAGAGGGAATGTTTCGTGGACGGAGAGTTCGCTGTCGTCGGAAGAGCGGTGGCGAGCAAAGCGGTGGGCTTTGAGAATCGCGATGACAGACTGGTTGATCAGGCTGCGGCCATAGATCGAGCTCACCACGTTGTTGTTGCGGTAGAGCTGACCGATAAGCGGAATCATCGCTTCTGCGAGTGCTTCACGGTCGATCCATTCACCAAGACACTGGTCGGGCTTCTGAGTCACGGTAACCTTCCACATGTAGGGGCAGAAAAAAGGGGCTACATTATGCCGCCGAGAACCTCTCGTAGCAATGCGCGCCTGTCGCGCAATCGGTAACAAAATCCCGTCCAAAAAAATAACGCTCTGCGCCAGCCCAGTAAAACCGGGGCTTCCAGCGCAGTCAGTTTTTCGACGACTGTTAGACGATGTCTGTAACCCTCCGTAACACCTCCGACTTTTGGCACTACATAACCGTAAAAAAAGCGCTGGTTTTTATGGTTACCACTACATTTTTCCCAAACAGCGCAGATAGACGCATCCTGCAACTGACAGGCGGCACCGGACGCCGCTACAATTACCGACTTTGTCGCAACGCCTGGAGCTCAACCTTCCGTGCCTGTTCTGCGTCTACCGCTTCTCCCTGCCGCGGCAGGTAAACAGCACTGGGGCAACCTCCCCGGTGCCGCCCTGAGCCTGGCAATTGCCGAGGCTGCCAGCGCTGCCAAGCGCTTCACGCTGCTTTTGACCGCCGACAGCCAGAGTGCCGAACGGCTGGAACAGGAGCTGAGCTTCTTCGCCCCGGATTTGCCAGTGCTGCATTTCCCGGACTGGGAAACCCTGCCCTACGACCTGTTCTCGCCACACCAGGACATCATCTCCCAGCGCATTGCCAGCCTTTATAGACTGCCTGAACTGGAACATGGCGTGCTGGTGGTGCCGATCACCACCGCCCTGCATCGTCTGGCGCCGACCAAATTCCTGCTCGGCAGCAGTCTGGTGCTGGATGTCGGGCAGAAGCTCGATGTCGAGCAAATGCGCTCGCGCCTGGAAGCCAGCGGCTATCGCTACGTCGACACAGTTTACGAACACGGCGAGTTCACGGTGCGTGGCGCGTTGATCGACCTGTTCCCGATGGGCAGCAAACTGCCGTATCGCATCGATCTGTTCGACGATGAAATCGAAACCCTGCGCACCTTCGATCCGGAAACCCAGCGTTCCATCGACAAGGTCGATTCGGTCAAGCTGCTGCCGGCCAAGGAATTCCCGCTGCAGAAAGAAGCGGTCACTCGCTTCAAGGCACGCTTTCGCGAGCGTTTCGACGTCGACTTCCGTCGCTGCCCGATCTTTCAGGACCTGAGCAGCGGCATCACGCCGGCCGGCATCGAGTACTACCTGCCGCTGTTCTTCGAAGAAACCTCGACCCTGTTCGATTACTTGCCGCAGGACACTCAAGTGTTCTCGCTGCCAGGCATCGAGCAAGCGGCGGAAAATTTCTGGAACGACGTACGCAATCGTTATGAAGAGCGCCGCGTCGACCCATCGCGTCCTTTACTGCCGCCGGCCGAACTTTTCCTGCCGGTGGAAGACTGTTTCGCCCGCCTGAAGAACTGGCCGCGCGTGGTCGCCAGTCAGCAGGATGTGGAAACCGGTGCCGGCCGGGAGCGCTTCCCGGCGCAGGCATTGCCGAATCTGGCGATCGAAGCCAAGGCCACGCAACCTCTGGCCGCGCTTTCGGCATTCCTCGACGAATTCCCGGGGCGCGTGCTGTTTACCGCCGAATCCGCAGGCCGTCGCGAAGTGTTGCTGGAGTTGCTGGATCGCCTGAAGCTGCGCCCGAAAACCGTCGACAGCTGGCCGGACTTCGTTGCAAGCAAGGATCGCCTGGCGATCACCATCGCCCCGCTCGACGAAGGCTTGATGCTGGATGACCCGGCGTTGGCACTGGTCGCGGAAAGCCCGCTGTTCGGCCAACGGGTGATGCAGCGTCGTCGCCGCGAAAAACGCGCCGACGCCAACAACGATGCGGTGATCAAGAACCTCACCGAGCTGCGCGAAGGCGCGCCGGTGGTGCACATCGACCACGGTGTCGGTCGCTATCTCGGCCTGACGATTCTGGAAATCGACAATCAGGCTGCCGAATTCCTGACCCTCGAATACGCCGAGAACGCCAAGCTCTATGTGCCGGTGGCCAACCTGCATCTGATCGCCCGTTACACCGGTAGCGACGATGCGCTGGCCCCGCTGCACCGCCTCGGCTCCGAGACCTGGCAGAAAGCCAAGCGCAAGGCCGCCGAGCAAGTGCGTGACGTCGCTGCCGAATTGCTTGACATCTATGCCCGCCGCGCCGCCCGCGAAGGTTATGCCTTTGCCGACCCGAAGGCCGATTACGCGACTTTCAGCGCCGGCTTCCCGTTCGAGGAGACTCCGGACCAGCAATCCACCATCGAAGCCGTGCGTGAAGACATGCTTGCGCCGAAACCGATGGATCGCCTGGTCTGCGGCGACGTCGGTTTCGGCAAGACCGAAGTGGCCATGCGCGCCGCGTTCATCGCTGTACACGGCGGCAAACAAGTGGCGATCCTGGTGCCGACCACCCTGCTCGCCCAGCAGCATTACAACAGCTTCCGCGACCGCTTCGCCGACTGGCCGGTGACCGTGGAAGTGATGAGCCGCTTCAAGTCGGCCAAGGAAGTGAACGCTGCGGTGGCCGAGCTGGCCGAAGGCAATATCGACATCGTCATCGGCACCCACAAGTTGCTGCAGGACGACGTCAAAATCAAAAACCTCGGGCTGGTGATCATCGACGAAGAGCACCGCTTCGGTGTCCGTCAGAAGGAACAGCTCAAGGCCCTGCGCAGCGAAGTCGACATTCTTACGCTGACGGCCACGCCGATTCCGCGCACGCTGAACATGGCAGTGTCGGGCATGCGCGACCTGTCGATCATCGCCACGCCGCCGGCGCGACGCCTGTCGGTGCGCACGTTCGTCATGGAGCAGAACAAGAGCACAGTCAAAGAGGCTTTGCTGCGTGAGCTGCTGCGTGGCGGCCAGGTTTACTACCTGCACAACGACGTGAAGACCATCGAGAAGTGCGCCGCCGAACTCGCCGAACTGGTGCCGGAAGCGCGGATCGGCATCGGCCACGGGCAGATGCGCGAACGCGAACTCGAACAGGTGATGAGCGACTTCTACCACAAGCGCTTCAACGTGCTGATCGCCTCGACCATCATCGAGACCGGCATCGACGTGCCGAGCGCCAACACCATCATCATCGAGCGTGCCGACAAGTTCGGCCTGGCGCAGTTGCACCAGTTGCGCGGTCGTGTTGGTCGTAGTCACCACCAGGCTTACGCCTACCTGCTGACCCCGCCACGCCAGCAAATTACCGGTGATGCGGAAAAACGTCTGGAGGCGATTGCCAATACTCAGGATCTGGGTGCCGGCTTCGTACTGGCCACCAACGATCTGGAAATCCGTGGCGCCGGCGAATTGCTAGGCGACGGTCAGAGCGGGCAGATTCAGGCTGTCGGCTTCACGCTGTACATGGAAATGCTTGAGCGCGCAGTGAAGTCGATCCGCAAGGGCGAGCAGCCGAACCTCGATCAACCGCTCGGCGGCGGCCCGGAGGTCAACCTGCGGGTGCCGGCGCTGATTCCGGAAGATTATCTGCCGGATGTTCACGCGCGCCTGATCCTGTACAAGCGCATCGCTTCGGCCACCGACGAGGAAGGCCTGAAGGATCTGCAAGTCGAGATGATCGATCGCTTCGGTCTGCTGCCGGAGCCGACCAAGAATCTGATGCGCATCACGGCGCTGAAATTGCAGGCCGAGCAGCTGGGCATCAAGAAAGTCGATGGCGGCCCGCAAGGTGGGCGCATCGAGTTCGCGGCGCAGACGCCGGTCGACCCGATGACCCTGATCAAACTGATCCAGAGCCAGCCAAAACGCTACAAATTCGAAGGCGCCACCGTGTTCAAGTTCCAGGTGCCGATGGAGCGCCCGGAAGAGCGCTTTAATACTGTGGAGGCGCTGTTCGAGCGCCTCATCCCGAAAACTGCTTGAAGGACGCCGCATGCGCCTGTTTCGCTCATTGACCTTGCTACTGACACTTGTAGCACCGACGGCGTTTGCCGATGACCTGTATCAGGTCGAAATGATTCTGGTACGTCAGAACGCCGTGCCGGCGATAGTCAGCCGCGCCGCACCGGAAGACTGGGCAGCCGGCGCCCAACGCTTAGGCGATGACAGCAAACGCACCCCGGCATTGAACGATGTTGTGAGCAAACTCAACGCCAGCGGCGAGTACAGCGTGCTGATGCACAAAGCCTGGCAGCAGACGCTGGGCGAGACTCCAGCCAAGGTCGCAGTCAGCGAAGGTCAGGAGCAGTTCGGCCAATTCCCTATCGAAGGCACCATAGAAATGAAGCTCGGGCGCTTTACCGACGTGAACGCCGACTTCTGGGTCAACCAGATCGACGCCAACGGCATGGTCACCGCCAGCGAGCGCCTGAAACAGAACAGCCACACCAAGAACGGCCAACTCAACTACCTCGACAACGGCCACCTGGCCCTGCTGATCAAGATCACTTCACTGACGGCACCCGCGCCTCGGGAAGCGCCTGAAGTCGTTCCGGACTGATCGAAGTCCTTATGCCCCCGCCCCTGAGTAAACCGCTGGCCTCCTCCTGGGTCAGCCGATTCAAGGAACAGAGCCTGGAGCGTGGCCGCCGCTACGCGCTGGAAAACCGGGTGCGATTCGTGCAGGTCGGCGACGCGACCATCACCGCCCGTTGCGAAGGCTCTGGCGGTAACGTCTATCGTCAGACGATTCACCTGCGTGAGTCGGCCAAAGGCACCCTGCTGATGGTCGACGCGACCTGCACCTGCCCGGTACACAGCAACTGCAAACATTGCGCGGCGGTGTTGCTGCAAGTGCAGGAAACCCTCGAATACCCAGCCGCCGCCAAAGACGCCGAACTGCTGGAAAAACTCCAGGCCGTGCTGGAAAACCGCAGCCCGAAGGCACCGCCGCAAGTGCTGGTGGATAACGTGCAACCGGTGCCACGCCTGTGGCTGGCGAGTGTCGAGTTCAGCGCGTTCGAACCACGCAACGGCAAGATGCAGCGCTACATCCAGCATCGCGCAGCGCTGTCCTTCAGTTACCTCGACGAATACGTCAGCGGCCAGAAGAACAGCGACATCCTGATTCGCCAGGAAGCCCAGACCCTGCGGGTGAAACGCCATCCGGACATTGAACAAAGCTACCGCGAGCAGCTGCGAATCCTCGGCTTTCGCATCGCCACCCGGCAGAGCAAGGCTCTGCCGGAAAGCGCCGGCGAACTTTATGAGATGGTCAACGACAGCGCCTGGCTGACGTTCACTCTCAATGATCTGCCGAAGCTGCGCACCCAGGGCTGGGAGCTGTTGGTCGACGATGAGTTCGGCTTCGACCTGACCGCCGTCGACGACTGGTACGCCACCGTCGAGCAGGCGCCGGAGCGGGACTGGTTCGATCTGGAGCTGGGAATCATCGTCAACGGTGAGCGCCTGAGCCTGCTGCCGATCCTGCTCAACCTGATGCGCTCGCATACGGAAATCCTCAATCCGGAACGTCTCGCCCGCCGTCGCGATGATGAGCTGATTCTGGTGAACATCCCGCAACGCAACAGCGAGCATGGACCGCTGCAAGTCGCCCTGCCCCTCGGCCGGCTTAAGCCGGTGCTGGCGACCCTTGGCGAGTTCTATTTGCAGGAGCCGGGCGAAACCACCCTGCGCCTGAGCAAGGCCGACGCCACGCGCCTGAATTCGCTGGAAGGCATTCCGCTGCTGTGGGAGGGTGGCGAGCAGATTCGCAGCTTCGCCCAGCGCTTGCGTGACATCCGCGGTTACAGCGCCAAGCCACCCAAGGGGCTGAATGCGACACTGCGTCCTTATCAGCTCGAAGGCTTGAGCTGGATGCAGTCGCTGCGGCAACTGGAAGTCGGCGGGATTCTCGCGGATGACATGGGACTGGGCAAAACCCTACAGACTCTGGCGCACATTCTCAGCGAGAAGAACGCCGGGCGCCTGGATCGGCCGTGCATGGTGGCGATGCCTACCAGCCTGATTCCCAACTGGCTGGACGAAGCGGCGCACTTCACGCCGCAACTCAAGGTTGTCGCCCTGTACGGTGCCAGCCGTAAAAAGCATTTCGAGCATCTGGCCGAATACGACCTGATCCTCACGACCTATGCATTGCTTCCCAAGGATGTCGAACGTCTGGCGCAACAGCCGCTGCATGTACTGGTGCTGGATGAAGCGCAGTACATCAAGAACCCGAACAGCAAAGCCGCGCAGGCAGCCCGAGAATTGAACGCTCGTCAGCGCCTGTGCCTGAGCGGGACGCCGCTGGAAAATCACCTGGGCGAACTGTGGTCGCTGTTTCACTTTCTGCTGCCTGGCTGGCTCGGCGACGTCAAAAGCTTCAACGCCGATTACCGCGTGCCGATCGAAAAGCGCGCGAGCGAAGTCAGACTTCAGCACCTCAACGGTCGGATCAAACCGTTCCTGTTGCGCCGCACCAAGGAACAGGTCGCGACCGAGTTGCCGCCAAAAACCGAGATCATCCATTGGGTCGAGCTCAACGAGGCTCAGCGCGACGTGTACGAAACCATGCGTCTGGCCATGGACAAGAAGGTGCGCGACGAGATCACCCGCAAAGGCGTGGCGCGCAGTCAGATCATCATTCTGGAAGCACTGCTCAAACTCCGGCAGGTCTGCTGCGATTTGCGCCTGGTCAACGACGCCACCCTGCCCGCTCGCGGCAGCACCTCGGGCAAGCTCGACAGCCTGATGGAGATGCTTGAGGAATTGTTTGAGGAAGGCCGGCGGATTCTGCTGTTTTCGCAGTTCACTTCGATGCTGTCACTGATTGAGGACGAGCTGAAAAAACGCAATATCTCCTATGCGCTGCTGACGGGACAGACCCGGGATCGGCGCACACCAGTGAAGGAATTCCAGAGCGGCAAGCGTCAGATCTTTCTCATCAGCCTGAAGGCTGGCGGTGTGGGTCTGAACCTGACGGAAGCGGACACGGTGATTCATTACGATCCGTGGTGGAACCCGGCGACCGAGAATCAGGCAACTGACCGCGCGTATCGCATTGGCCAGGAGAAACCGGTTTTCGTCTACAAGATGATTGCCCGAGGCACGGTCGAGGAGAAAATTCAGCATCTGCAGCGGGAAAAATCCGACTTGGCGGCTGGCGTGCTGGACGGGCGAAAGGCCGGGGACTGGAAGTTGCAGAGTGATGATATCGAGGCGCTGTTTGCGCCGTTGCCGGACAAGTTCGACAAGCGCTGAGATCCATGTCGGCTTGCAGATCGATTCGCGGGCAAGCCCGCTCCCACAGAGATAGCGCTCAACCTGTGGGAGCGGGCTTGCCCGCAAATGACTCGACTCGGTTTTGAGCCCGAATCAGCCCTTGAGCACCCGCGCCAACGTCGACTTCACCTTGCCCATGCCGTCGTGCAACGCCTGTTCGATTTCAGCCATGGTAATCACTTCAGTGGTCTTGCCCGCTGCCGGATTCACCACCAGCGACAAGCAGGCGTAATCCAGATCCAGTTCGCGAGCCAGCGCCGCTTCCGGCATGCCGGTCATGCCGACGATGTCGCAGCCGTCACGCTCCAGTCGTACGATCTCGGCCACGGTTTCCAGACGCGGGCCCTGAGTGCAAGCGTAAACGCCTTGATCGCTGTACTCGCAACCTTCGGCAGCCAATGCAGCAATCAGTTGCTGACGCAGCGGTTCGCTGTAGGGAAAGCTGAAGTCGATGTGTGTGACATGTTCCAGGTCATCGGCGAAATAGGTGTGCTCACGACCACTGGTGTAGTCCACGATCTGATGCGGTACGCAGAAATGTCCGGTGCCCATTGCAGGATGAATCCCGCCCACGGCATTGACCGCGATGATCGCCTCGGCCCCGGCCTGCTTCAACGCCCACAGGTTGGCGCGGTAATTGACTTTGTGTGGTGGAAAGCGATGCGGATGGCCGTGGCGAGCGAGGAACAGCACTTCCTTGCCGGCGTATTCACCAATCTGAACCTCGGCCGATGGCGCACCATAAGGCGTATCCACCGCCAGCGACTGACGAATGCTCAGGCCTTCCAGCTGGGTCAGGCCAGTGCCGCCGATGATTGCGTAAACCGTCATAGCGAAAAAATCCTTAATCGATCAGTTGAGCGTCTTTGAGCGCGCCGACAGCGGTCAGCCAGCGCGGATCCTGACGGTATTCGGTGCTGGCGAACGCCTGACCGCGCATGCGCGCGATACGCGGCGACGGCTTGACCTTCATGCGCTGCGCGGCGCTAAGGGCCAGCTCGGCGGCCGCGCGGTCATTGCAAACCAGACCCATGTCGCAACCGGCACTCAGCGCCGCCTCGATACGACTGGCAGCATCGCCGACCACATGCGCGCCAGCCATCGACAGATCATCGCTAAAGATCACGCCGTCGAACTGCAACTCGCCACGCAGGATGTCCTGCAACCAGCGCCGGGAGAATCCGGCGGGCTGTGCGTCGACTTGCGGATAAATAACGTGGGCCGGCATGACGGCGGCCAAATGCTTGCTGAGCCTGGCGAACGGCACGAGGTCGTTGGCGCGGATCTCTTCAAGACTGCGCTCGTCGTTGGGGATTGCGACGTGGGAATCGGCTTCCGCCCAGCCATGGCCAGGAAAATGCTTACCGGTGGCGGCCATGCCGGCGCTGTTCATGCCTTTTATAAACGCACCGGCGAGCAGCGCGGCGCGCTCCGGATCGCCTTCGAATGAACGGGTACCGACGACGGCACTGCGCTGGTAATCCAGATCCAGCACCGGCGCGAAGCTCAAGTCGAGGCCAACGGCCAGAACCTCAGTAGCCATGATCCAGCCGCATTGCTCGGCCAGGTATTCGGCATTTGGATTGTCAGCGATGGCGCGCATGGCCGGCAGGCGTACGAAGCCCTGACGCAGACGTTGGACGCGGCCGCCTTCCTGATCCACCGCCAATAGCAAGTCCGGACGAATGGCACGGATTGCGGCGCTCAGCTCGCGCACCTGGCGCGGATGCTCGATATTGCGGGCAAAAATGATCAAGCCGCCCACTTCGGGCTGGCGCAACAATTGGCGATCTTCGGCCGTCAGCCAGGTACCGGCGACGTCCACCATCAACGAGCCTTGCAGGCCAGCAGTCATAGAAATTCCTTGAAAACGAAAAACCCGTCTCCCACAAAATCACCGCCAGAGGCATGGCCCGGCGGATCGGTGATTTCAATGAGAAACGGGTTCAGGACGAGAGTCGACATGGGCGGCTAGCTTAGCGGATGTCAGCTGCCGCGCCCACCCATGGACGATTAAACCTTGGCAGGTGTCGGCGCAGACTTGCTGCGTGGTCGCAACTGCGCGGTAGCCATTGCAGTGTCAGTGACGCCGGTTTCGGCACGCATGCCGGCTGCCAGGAACGGCACCATCAGACGCATCACCTGCTCGATGGAAGTGTTGACACCGAAATCGGTCTCGGCAATCGCGCGCAAGGCCTTGATCCCCGACATGCTGAATGCTGCGGCACCGAGCATGAAGTGCACGCGCCAGAACAGTTCGATCGGAGGAATACGCGGGGCAGCTTCGTTTACCAGCAACATGTAGCGACGGAAAACCTTTCCGTACATGTCTTCCAGATACCGACGCAAGTGGCCTTGACTCTGACTGAATGCAAGCCCCAGCAAACGCATGAAAATCGACAGATCGTTGCCGCTGCGTGGCTGTACCACCAGTGCTTGCTCGACGAGGATTTCCAGCAGCTCTTCGAGCGAAGGCTTGTTCTCTGGCTTGGCCTGGCGGCGTTCCAGCTCTTTGTCGAGGCTGATGCAGAACGGACCGAGGAAGCGCGAGAAAACCGCCTGAATCAGCGCCTTCTTCGACCCAAAGTGATAGTTCACCGCAGCGAGGTTGACCCCTGCCTTGCTGGTGATCAGACGCAATGAGGTTTCAGCGAAACCTTTTTCCGCGAACAGCTGTTCTGCAGCATCAAGAATGCGTTCAACGGTTTCCGACTGGGCCATGGCTACTCCGCCTGACAAACACTTGTTTGAAACATACGTTTCAGCCTATGCCTTGTCAAGCCTGCCAGTTCGTTTTGGGAATGGTCGGTCAGATATTTAACCACAACAAGGACGCCACATTAATCAGCGTCGTCACTGACCGTCCGGCGGCATGGCAAAAAAGGATCATTGCCAAGCCCGCTTCACTGTATATAATCCCAGTCACTGTATAAAAAGACAGAGCGATCAATATGCTTAAGCTGACGCCACGCCAAGCCGAGATTCTGGCCTTTATCAAACGCTGCCTCGAAGACAACGGCTACCCGCCGACCCGCGCGGAAATCGCTCAGGAACTGGGTTTCAAATCGCCGAACGCGGCAGAAGAGCACCTCAAGGCGCTCGCCCGCAAAGGCGCGATCGAGATGACACCAGGCGCCTCTCGCGGTATTCGCATCCCCGGCTTCGAAGCCAAGGTCGACGAATCCACCCTGCCGATCATCGGCCGAGTGGCTGCCGGTGCCCCGATTCTTGCCCAGCAACACATCGAAGAATCCTGCAACATCAATCCGGCCTTCTTTCATCCACGCGCCGACTATCTGTTGCGCGTCCATGGCATGAGCATGAAGGACATCGGCATTTTCGACGGTGACCTGCTGGCGGTTCACGCCACCCGCGAGGCACGCAACGGTCAGATCGTGGTTGCACGGATCGGCGACGAAGTCACCGTCAAACGCTTCAAGCGTGACGGCAGCAAAGTCTGGCTGATTGCCGAAAACCCCGAGTTTGCCCCTATCGAAGTCAACCTGAAAGACCAGGAACTGGTCATCGAAGGCTTGAGTGTCGGCGTCATCCGCCGCTAAAGGAGGCTTTATGCAGTTCCCACACGCACCTCAGCAAACACAACTGCCGTTGTTCGAAGCTTTTCTGGCGCAACCGCTCGCCCCCATCCTCAAGGATGTCGTCGAACGTCCGTGGAATACCGAACCCGAAGCGTTCAGCGAGCTTTCACTGCGCGGCGCGGCCGGGAACTGCCTGAGCCTGCTGGCCCCGATTCTTCGCGAACTGAGCGACGATCAGGACGCACGCTGGCTGACCCTGATTGCACCGCCTGCCAGCCTGACCCAGACTTGGCTGCGGGATGCCGGATTGAATCGCGAACGCATCCTGCTGTTACAACCCCGTGGCGCTCAAAGCGCTCAGCAGCTGGCCTGTGAAGCATTACGCCTGGGTCGCAGCCACACGGTCGTCACATGGTTGAATCCACTGAGCGCAGGCGCACGGCAACAGTTGATCAGCGCCGCCCGCACCGGTGACGCTCAAAGCCTGAATATTCGCTTGGGGTGATTCAGCAACAACGCGCGCCACGTAAAGCGCAGGGCTTCTCCAAGGATAGAGAAGCCGATCTGTAGCAGTAACTGACAGACAGCAGATCAGTGAAGAACGCGCGGTCCCTCATCCTTGTCGAATTCGCCTTCAACCATACGCCCCGCCATTTGCACACCGACGCTCAACATCGCCTTGGCAATTTCAACGTGCTGGCCCTGCAGAAACGCCTTGGCATCCTCGGAGAAATCCAGAGTCACCAGAGAACCCTCGTCCTCAGCCCTGCGCAGTTCGATTCGGCCGTCTGGTAGCTCGACAATTTCTAGAAAGGACGTTGGCATATAGGTCTGTTCTCCACGAAAGGCAGGGATTATATAGACATCATTCAGGCTTCGCTCGGGATCTTGACCAGCAGCACGCCTCTCGTCGCCGCCAGTCCAGAGCCCCTCAGCACTCGTTCAAGCCTTCACGGAAACGGATCGCCAGCCCCTTGAGGTTCTGCCGCCAGCTCTCGAGCTCTTCGCGGCTCAGCTCTTCAACTGCCTCTTCCTCATCCAGATTCACCGCCTGAATCAACGGCTGCGTCACATCACCTTTCGGTTTATGTGGAACTCGAGGTGGCTGAAACAGCGCCGAGTGCGCAGCCAGCAATTTAGCCAGCCAGGTCTCTGAATTGCTTGCCAGCTCAATCATCTCTGCCAGCTCAGGGATGGCAATCGACTCCAGCACTTCGCGGGTCAACAAGGCTTCCGCCCGCGACGAATTGGCTTGCGGCAGACGATAGAAGCCCGCGATTTCATGACACAACCCCAACAATGCACCATAGAGATGAAACAGTGCGGACTCGCGCCCGGCCTGAATCAGCGCCAGCGAATTCATCGCCCGCCCCTCTTCGGCCCTGGTCAGCGCTTCCAGCGACAAACCCGCGAAATAGATCTTCTGATTGGTACGGGTATAGAGTTCGTGGGCCATGTCGGCACTCTCCACAACGAAATAATTGCTTCACACAGGCCGGACAGTGTCATGGATCAGCCGATCCGACCGCAAGCATTAAACAAAAAGGCCGCATGAAAACCCGAAGGTTGTCATGCGGCCTTTTGAATTGAAGATGCCCGATCAGCGCACCTTCAGTTCAGCGTTTGCTCAAGCCTTGGCTTTTGCCGGACGCTTGTCTTCGACCGTCCACTTGCCACCATCGAAGAACGCTTTCCAGCCTGTTGGCTTGCCGTCGACTTCGGTCTGAACGTATTGTTCCTTGGTCTTGCGGCTGTAGCGGATCACGGCTGGCAAGCCATCCGGATCCTTCTGCGGCGCTTCGCACAGGAAGTGGTACTTCGGATCGATTTCGTCCTTGTGCGGCAGAATCTCGATCACCAGCGGAGCACGGGTCTCGCGGTTTTTCGGGAACTGGCTGGCCGCCAGGAACAGGCCGGACGCACCGTCGCGCAGAATGTAGGTGTCATTGACCTTCTCGCATTTCAGCTCGGGCATCTTCACCGGATCCATCTTCGGCGGCGCCGCATCACCGCTTTTCAGCAGTTTCCGGGTGTTCTTGCACGTCGGGTTGGTACAACCGAAGAACTTGCCGAAACGGCCGGTCTTGAGCTGCATCTCGCTGCCGCACTTGTCGCATTCCAGGCTCGGGCCTTCGTAGCCCTTGATGCGATAGCTGCCTTCTTCGATTTCGTAGCCGGCGCAATCCGGGTTGTTACCGCAGATGTGCAGCTTGCGTTTCTCGTCGAGCAGGTAGGCGTCCATTGCTGTACTGCAGATCGGGCAACGATGCTTGCCGCGCAGTACCAGGGATTCCGACTCACCCTCGTCATCCGCAGCGATTTCATCGCCCGGCACCAGGTTGACGGTGGCCTTGCAGCGCTCTTTCGGCGGCAGGCTGTAACCCGAGCAGCCGAGGAACACGCCAGTCGACGCAGTACGAATCTGCATCGGACGGCCGCAGGTGGTGCACGGAATATCGGTCATCACCGGCTGGTTGGCACGCATGCCGGCTTCCGGATTCTCCGCCACTTCAAGTTTTTTCTTGAAGTCGCCGTAGAACTCGTCCAGCACGTTCTTCCAATCGCGCTCGCCCTGCGCCACGTCATCGAGGTTCTCTTCCATGCCGGCGGTGAAACCGTAGTCCATGAGGTTCGAGAAGCTTTCAGACAGACGCTCGGTAACGATATCGCCCATCTTTTCCGAATAGAAACGACGGTTGTGCAGGGTCACATAGCCGCGATCCTGAATGGTCGAGATGATCGCTGCGTAAGTCGAAGGACGACCGATGCCGCGCTTTTCCATTTCCTTCACCAGGCTGGCTTCCGAATAACGGGCCGGCGGCTTGGTGAAGTGCTGGGACGGATCGAGCTTGATCAGCTTCATCACGTCGCCCTGCGCCATGTCCGGCAGAACGTCATCGTCACCAGGCTTGGTGATTTGCGGCAGCACGCGGGTGTAACCATCGAACTTTAGAATGCGGCCCTTGGCGCGCAGCTCGAAGTCGCCGGCAGCGACGCTGACGGTGGTCGACAGGTATTGCGCCGGCAGCATCTGGCAAGCCAGGAACTGGCGCCAGATCAGCTCGTAAAGGCGCTCAGCGTCGCGCTCCATGCCGGCCAGCTTGGCTGGCGTGGTGTTGGCGTCAGATGGACGAATCGCTTCGTGAGCCTCTTGTGCGCCTTCCTTGCTGCTATAGACGTTCGGCGACTCCGGCAGGTATTTTTTGCCGAACTCGGTTTCGATGTAATCGCGCGCCATCGCCACGGCATCGGCCGAGAGGTTGGTCGAGTCGGTACGCATATAGGTGATGTAGCCGGCTTCGTAGAGACGCTGGGCCATCATCATGGTTTTCTTCACACCGAAGCCCAGTCGATTGCTCGCGGCCTGCTGCAGTGTGGAAGTAATGAACGGTGCCGACGGCTTGCTGCTGGTCGGTTTGTCTTCACGCTTGACGATGCTGTAGCTAGAGGACTTGAGCTTCTCCAGCGCGGCCGTCGCCTGCGCTTCGTTCAACGGCTTGAAGGCTTCGCCTTTCTCGCGAGCGACTTCGAAACGCACGGTCGAACCTTTGGCAGTGCCAAGGTCGGCATGCACTTCCCAGTACTCTTCCGGGTTGAACGCGCGGATCTCACGCTCACGCTCGACCACCAGTTTCACGGCAACCGATTGCACGCGACCGGCGGACAGGCCACGGGCGATCTTCGCCCACAACAGCGGCGAGACCATGTAGCCGACGACGCGGTCGAGGAAGCGACGAGCCTGCTGTGCATTCACTCGATCGATGTCGAGTTCGCCCGGCTCCGAGAAGGCTTCCTGAATCGCCTTCTTGGTGATTTCGTTGAACACCACACGCTTGTAGCGGCTGTCATCACCACCGATGGCTTCGCGCAGGTGCCAGGCAATGGCTTCCCCCTCGCGATCCAAGTCGGTTGCGAGATAGATGGTGTCAGCATCCTTGGCGAGCCGGCGCAGCTCTTCGATGACTTTTTCCTTGCCCGGGAGGATCTCGTACTTGGCTTTCCAGCCGTGCTCGGGATCGACGCCCATGCGCGAGACCAGCTGCTTGCGTGCCTTCTCTTTCGGCGACAGCGCTGGCGCTTCGCCCGCAGCAGCCTTGCCGCGCTTGGCGGCTGGCTCCTTGCTGGCGCTAGCCGAACCGCTGGTGGGCAGGTCTCGGATATGGCCGATACTCGACTTCACCACGTATTGGTTGCCCAGATACTTGTTGATGGTCTTGGCCTTAGCCGGGGATTCCACAATGACCAGCGATTTGCCCATGGATCAGAAAATTCCTGAATTCTAGAAGTGAAAGGCGGTTGGCGCCTGACGCGGCACCGCTATATATAGTGGCTACAAGGTGAGGTCAAGCGCAGGGTTTTGCGCGCACTCGCCTTACGGCTTCGAAAAAAGGCTCGGTTCGGCTTGCACCAAAGCAAAGCGTGGGACCTGCTCCCCGTCAACCTCGACCGACTCCAGGAACATGCTCAAGGGACGTACCCAGAAGCCGTAATCGCCATACAGGGCTTGGTAAAAGACCACTTCTTCTTCGGTCTCGGAATGCCGCGCGACACTGAATACGCGGTACTGCGGACCTTTGTAATGTTGGTAGAGCCCAGGTTGTATCGGCATGCTTCGGCCCTCACTCAAATTTTTTCAAAATAAAAACAAAAATAAATCCGCAAAAACAAAAACCGGGGCACTTGGCCCCGGCTTCCATCGACGAGACGCTTAAACGCGTTCGAAGACGGTGGAAATGCCCTGGCCGAGGCCAATGCACATGGTGGACACCCCGAAGGTGCCGCCATTCTGCTTCATCACATTCAGCAAGGTGCCGGAAATACGGGCACCGGAGCAACCGAACGGATGACCCAGGGCGATCGCGCCGCCGTGCAGGTTAACCTTCTCATTCATCTTGTCGAGCACTTTCAGGTCTTTCAGCACTGGCAGGGCCTGTGCGGCGAACGCTTCGTTGAGCTCGAAGAAGTCGATATCGTTGATACCCAGGCCCGCACGTTTCAGTGCTTTCTGAGTTGCCGGTACCGGACCATAACCCATGATGGCCGGGTCGACACCAGCTACCGCCATCGAACGAATCACCGCCATAGGCTGGATGCCCAGGTCCTGTGCACGCTGCGCCGACATCACGATCATGCACGAAGCACCATCGGTGATCTGCGATGAAGTACCAGCAGTCACGGTGCCGCCCTTTGGATTGAACGCCGGCTTGAGAGCCGCCAGACTTTCCAGGGTGGTTTCCGGACGAATGGTTTCGTCGTAGTCGAAGGTTTTCAGGAAACCGTTCTCGTCGTAACCCTGCATCGGGATGATTTCGTCCTTGAACTTGCCTTCCACAGTCGCCTTGTGGGCCAACTGATGGGAACGCACGCCAAAGGCGTCCTGCTGTTCGCGAGTGATGCCGTGCATTTTGCCCAGCATTTCGGCGGTCAGGCCCATCATGCCCGAGGCTTTCGCCGCGTACAGGGACATGTGCGGGTTCGGATCGACACCGTGCATCATGCTCACGTGACCCATATGCTCGACGCCGCCAACCACGAAAACGTCACCGTTGCCGGTCATGATCGCTTGCGCAGCGGTGTGCAGGGCGCTCATCGACGACCCACACAGACGGCTGACGGTCTGGCCGGCCGAAGTGTGCGGGATCTGGGTCATCAGCGACGCCATGCGCGCGATGTTCCAGCCCTGCTCCAGGGTCTGGTTCACACAGCCCCAGATCACGTCCTCGACTTCTGCAGGATCGACCTTGGTGTTGCGTTCCAGCAGTTTGCTGATCAGGTGCGCCGACATGTCTTCGGCGCGGGTGTTGCG
This sequence comes from Pseudomonas sp. 1, assembly GCF_056626735.1. Lineage (NCBI taxonomy): Bacteria > Pseudomonadati > Pseudomonadota > Gammaproteobacteria > Pseudomonadales > Pseudomonadaceae > Pseudomonas > Pseudomonas sp. 1. Next base: position 76,424 of record NZ_JBWXMQ010000018.1, read on the forward strand.
GTGCATGCCGCCCTTGGAGCGGCCCATCGGAGTACGACCGAAGTCGACAATCACGACGTCTCTAGGATTCAAGCTCATAAGTTCACTCTCACTCTAGTTGGGGGCGCTTAACCGAAGAAGCTCTGGCCGTTCTTGGCCATTTCGCGCAGCTTCGCGGTCGGGTGGTACAGCGCGCCCAAATCAGCGTACTGGTCGGCCAGGGCAACGAACTCGGCAACACCGATCGAGTCGATGTAGCGCAGCGCACCGCCACGGAATGGAGGGAAACCAATACCGTAAACCAGACCCATGTCGGCTTCGGCGGCGGTTTCGACGATGCCGTCTTCCAGGCAACGCACGGTTTCCAGGCACAGCGGGATCATCATCCAGTTGATGATGTCTTCGTCAGTGACTTCGCGCTGCTCGTAGATGATCGGCTTGAGCACTTCCAGCACCGACGGATCGGCGACTTTCTTCTGCTTGCCTTTCTTGTCGGCCTCGTAGGCATAGAAGCCCTTGCCGTTCTTCTGGCCCAGACGCTTGGCTTCGTAAAGCACGTCGATGGCCGAACGACGGTCATCCTTCATGCGATCCGGGAAGCCTTCGGCCATCACGTCACGACCATGGTGACCGGTGTCGATGCCGACCACGTCCATCAGGTACGCCGGGCCCATCGGCCAGCCGAATTTTTCCATGATCTTGTCGATACGGACGAAGTCCACACCGGCGCTGACCAGCTTGGCGAAACCACCAAAGTACGGGAACAGTACGCGGTTGACCAGGAAGCCCGGGCAGTCGTTGACGACGATCGGGTTCTTGCCCATTTTCTTGGCGTAGGCAACGGTGGTGGCAATCGCCTGCTCGCTGGACTTCTCGCCGCGGATCACTTCCACCAGCGGCATCATGTGCACCGGGTTGAAGAAGTGCATGCCGACGAAGTTTTCCGGACGCTTGAGCGCCTTGGCCAGCAGGCTGATGGAAATGGTCGAGGTGTTGGACGCGAGGATGGTGTCCTCTTTGACCTTCTCTTCGACTTCCGCCAGAACGGCTTGCTTGACCTTCGGATTCTCGACCACGGCTTCAACAACCAGGTCGACGTGCCCAAAATCGCCGTAGGACAGGGTCGGACGAATGCCGTTGAGCACTTCAGCCATTTTCGCGGCGGTCATGCGGCCTTTATCAACGCGGCCAACCAGCAGCTTGGCGGCTTCAGCCAGACCTTGCTCGATGCCGTGCTCGTTGATGTCCTTCATCAGGATCGGCGTACCTTTGGAAGCCGACTGATAGGCGATACCTCCACCCATGATGCCGGCGCCCAGTACGGCAGCCTGCTTCACGTCCTTGGCGATTTCGTCGTAGGCCTTGGCCTTTTTCTTCAGCTCCTGATCGTTCAGGAACAGACCGATCAAACTCTGCGCGGCAGAGGTCTTGGCCAGTTTCACGAAACCTGCAGCTTCGACTTCCAGCGCCTTGTCACGGCCGAAATTCGCGGCTTTCTGGATGGTCTTGATCGCTTCAACCGGGGCCGGGTAGTTCGGACCCGCCTGGCCAGCCACGAAACCTTTGGCAGTTTCGAAGGCCATCATTTGTTCAATGGCGTTCAGCTTGAGCTTTTCCAGCTTAGGCTGGCGCTTGGCCTTAAAGTCGAACTCGCCGGAGACGGCGCGCTTGATCAGCTCAAGGGCGGCATCGTGCAGTTTTTCAGGAGCAACCACGGCATCGACGGCGCCGACCTTCAGCGCGTCCTCAGGACGGTTTTCCTTGCCGGCGGCAATCCACTCGATGGCGTTGTCGGCACCGATCAGGCGCGGCAGACGAACGGTACCACCGAAGCCCGGGTAGATGCCCAGCTTGACTTCCGGCAGACCGATCTTGGCCTTGGTCGACATGACGCGGTAGTCCGCTGCCAGGCACATTTCCAGACCGCCACCCAGGGCGATGCCGTTGATCGCGGCCACGGTCGGAACGTTGAGGTCTTCGAAATCGCTGAAGATCTTGTTGGCTTCGAGATTGCCAGCAACCAGCTCGGCATCCGGCAGCTTGAAGTTGTCGACAAATTCGGTGATGTCGGCGCCGACGATGAACACGTCCTTGCCACTGCTGACGATCACGCCCTTGATCGAAGCATCTGCCTTGATGGTGTCTACGGCCTGACGCAGTTCGTTCAGGGTAAGACGGTTGAACTTGTTGACGGACTCACCCTTGAGGTCGAATTTCAATTCGACGATGCCACTTTCAAGAGCTTTAACCGTGATGGCTTTACCTTCGTAAATCATCAACTGATCTCCACGATATGGAAGCTGAACAGTACACGTCGGACGCAGGCAAATGGCTCGGCAGGACGTTTTTTCGTCGATGCTGACACCCATCCACCCGGCACACCCGCCAACGCGATAGTCGGGATTCTGTAGGAGCAGTCTGCAATACAAACGCTCAATTCATACGCCCGTTTGATTTGGGTACGCCACCTTCACGGAATTTCCGACAATTGTCAATCGCCCAAAATACGGGTTGAAATGCGACTTTACGGTCATTTCTGTAGGACGCAGCCCGGCCACACACGCTCGCATGTGAGGGCATTCATAAGATTAATAGTTAGAAAATTCGCCCTAATTCACCGCAAGCCTTGTTTAACAGGCTACGCTGGCTGGACTACGAAGGAAAACGGGCGCACGTTTGCTGACCGGATCACACCGGATCAACGCCAAAAAGAATTTCCGGCCTGCCTGGCCAACCCCGCCCGATGAATCATGTCGGGCTTTTTATTGCGCGTCTGCCAGACGTTTCGCACCGTTGCAGCGCGAAAAGTCCGAGAGTCATGCCAGCGCTTTGAGCGTTGCATCGATTTCCAGCAAAACCGACGCGTCACCCTTCTCGCCCCAATAGAGCGCAATCATCTGCTTGTCGGCTTCGACCTTGAAAACGTTGCCCGGCAATTTTTCGAAATGATTCATCAGCAGCGGATCTTCACAGACTTCCTGCCACTGATTGACCCACACGCCCGGAGATTTCTGCCAATAGGTCCAGCACACCGGCTGCTTGCCGCGCCGTGGCCGATGGTATTGCGCACACGGGTTTGGCGGCTCCTGGCTCAGCCAATGTGGCCACTCCTGCGGCGCCAGTTGCATGGCCAGCCCGATACGTCGGGCCTCCGTGCGCAAGGCTATCCGTCCACTTTGTGCACGGGACGGACGCAACCACGCCAGCGGACTCAACACCACCAGCAGGATTGACACCACCAGCCAGACCGTCATATCTCTACTCCCGAATTTGAACGAGCCCATTGCGTCACTTTGGAACCAATGCGCTTGAAACCAGCCATACTTAACAATATTGATCCCTCACGAGGAGCACCTCATGCCCTACCACCATATTCTGGTCGCCGTAGATCTGACCGAAGAGTGCGACCCTGTGATCCACCGCGCCCGAGAGCTGTCGGTGAGCAATGGCGCCAAGCTGTCGCTGGTGCATATCGTCGAACCGATGGCCATGGCCTTTGGTGGCGACGTGCCGATGGATCTGTCACAACTGCAACAACAGCAGTTCGATCAAGCCAAGGAACGCCTGGAACGCCTGAAACACAAGTACACCGAGCTCGAAGGCGCCAACTGCCACCTGACCTACGGCCAGCCACGTCAGGAGATCCACCACTTCGCCAAGGAACAGGGCTGCGACCTGATCGTGGTCGGCAGCCATGGCCGACACGGTCTGGCACTGCTGCTGGGTTCGACCGCCAATGACGTGCTGCACGGCGCACCTTGCGACGTGTTGGCGGTGCATCTGGTCAAACGCTGATCCCACTCACTTATGAAAAACCAAAAAAGCCCGGCGCCCATCACTGGACGCCGGGCTTTTTAATGCCTGGAAACAATCAGGCGTCCAGCTCCGCCCAACGCTCCACCAGCGCATCCAGCTCAGCCTGCATCTGCTCCAGGGAGGCAATCACCTTGGCCGTCTCGGCTGGCGGGCGCTGGTAGAAGCCAGCTTCAGCCATTTCAGCCTCAACAGCAGCAATCTGCTGCTCTTTGGCGTCGATGTCTCCCGGCAAGGCTTCCAGCTCGCGCTGAAGCTTGTAGCTCAGCTTCTTCTTCGCAGCAGGAGCCGCAGCAACCGGCGCGGCAACCGGAGCCGGTTCGGCAGTGACTACCGCCGAGTTCAGGTCGGCCTTGCCGGATTTGCTTTCGGTCACGCCCAGCAGACGCGGCGAACCGCCCTGGCGGATCCAGTCCTGATAGCCGCCGACATATTCGCGAACCTTGCCCTCGCCTTCGAAGACCAGGGTGCTGGTAACCACGTTATCGAGGAATGCCCGGTCGTGGCTGACCATCAGTACGGTGCCGTTGAAAGTCAGCAGCACCTCTTCGAGCAACTCGAGGGTTTCCACGTCGAGGTCGTTGGTCGGTTCGTCGAGCACCAGCAGGTTTGCAGGCTTGCTGAACAGCTTGGCCAGCAGCAGGCGCGCACGCTCACCACCGGACAACGCCTTCACCGGCGTGCGGGCACGCTGCGGGCTGAACAGGAAGTCGCCGAGATAGCTCAGCACGTGGCGGCTCTGGCCATTGATATCGATGAAATCGCGACCTTCGGCAACGTTGTCGACCACGGTTTTTTCCAGATCCAGCTGATGGCGCAACTGGTCGAAGTAGGCCACGTCGATCTTGGTGCCCTCCTCCACTTTGCCGCTGGTCGGTTGCAGACCGCTGAGCATCAGTTTCAGCAGGGTGGTCTTGCCGGTGCCGTTGGCGCCGAGCAGGCCGATGCGATCGCCGCGCTGCAGCACCATGGAGAAATCGCGGATCAGGAACGGACCGCCCGGGTGGGCGAAGCTCACGTTATCCAGCACCATCACCTGCTTGCCGGACTTCTCCGCTGTTTCGAGCTGGATGTTGGCCTTGCCGGTGCGCTCACGTCGCTCGCTGCGTTCGACACGCAGGGCCTTCAGCGCACGCACGCGGCCTTCGTTACGGGTACGACGGGCCTTGATGCCCTGACGAATCCATACTTCTTCCTGAGCCAGACGCTTGTCGAACAGCGCGTTGGCGGTTTCTTCAGCGGCCAGCTCGGCTTCTTTGTGCACCAGGAAACTGGCGTAGTCGCCGTTCCAGTCGATCAGGCCACCGCGATCCAGTTCGAGGATGCGGGTAGCAAGGTTTTGCAGGAAGGAACGGTCGTGCGTGATGAACAGTACGGCGCCCTGGAAATCCTTCAGCGCTTCTTCGAGCCAGGCGATCGCACCGATGTCCAGGTGGTTGGTCGGTTCGTCGAGCAGCAGCAGATCCGGCTCGGACACCAGCGCCTGCGCCAGCAGCACGCGACGACGCCAGCCACCGGACAACTCGGCGAGGGTCTTGTCGGCCGGCAGTTGCAAACGGCTCAGGGTGCTGTCGACCAGGGTCTGCAGGCGCCAGCCGTCACGGGCTTCGAGATCGTGCTGGACGTGCATCAGCTTTTCCAGATCAGCGTCGGTGACAATGTTCTGGCTCAGGTGATGGTATTCGGCAAGCAGTGCACCCACGCCGTCGAGGCCTTCGGCCACCACATCGAACACTGTCCGCTCGTCGGCCAGCGGCAATTCCTGCGGCAATTCACCGATTTTCAGACCGGGGGCACGCCACACCGAGCCGTCATCGGGCTTCTGGTCGCCCTTGACCAGTTTCATCATGCTGGATTTGCCAGTGCCGTTGCGGCCGATGATGCACACCCGCTCACCACGGGCGATCTGCCAGGACACCTTGTCCAACAACGGCATCGCGCCGAATGCAAGGGACACATCGCTGAATTTGAGCAGGGTCATGAGCTTCTCCAAAAACCGGGCGCGCATTCTACCTGAATCGGGACCCGAGCAGGCCGGCAATTTCGCCGCTGACGCACTCTGCACAACAATTGTTGCGAACTTGTGCTGCAAGGCCGGCAAAGCTTTCGCCCCTTGCTGGCAAAAGGCTAAGCTACAGGCAATTCAGTGCAGGTTTAGGGCCGGCACTTGTCATGATTTCTCTGCCCGGATGTCTCATGCGCAGTCGCCTCTTCAGTGTTTTGTCATGTTTGCTGCTTTCCGCCGCTGCCGTTCAATCCGCCCAGGCGGTGGACCTGTCCACCCAACGCCAGTATTACGATGAAGCCAAGCGCGCCCTCGCCAAGGGCGACACCGGCCCGTATTTCCGTTACAGCCAGGCTCTGGCCGACTATCCGCTGGAGCCATACCTGGCTTATGACGAGCTGACCGCCCGGCTGAAAACCGCCAGCAACGCGGAGATCGAAAAATTCCTGGCCGAACACGGTGACCTGCCCCAAGCCAACTGGATGAAGTTGCGCTGGCTGCGGTGGCTGGCCGATCGCGGCGACTGGGCGACGTTCGTCAAGTATTACGACCCCAAACTGAATTTCACCGAACTGGACTGCCTGAACGCGCAGTACCAGATCAGCCACGACAAGAAGGCCGAGGGCTATGCCAACGCCGAGAAGCTGTGGCTGACCGGCAAATCCCAACCCGCCGCCTGCGATGCGTTGTTTGGCATGTGGGCCGCCGAAGGTCAGTTGACCGAGCAGAAACGCTGGGAACGCGCCAAACTCGCCGCCCAGCACCGCAACTATCCGCTGGCCAACAGCCTGGTCAACGGCCTGACCACCCTCGCCCCGCGTGGCCGCCTGCTGGTGGATGTGGCGCAAAAACCGGAACTGCTCAACCAGCCGTCGCGTTTCACGCCAGCCGATGAGCCGATGTCGGACGTGGTCAGCCTCGGCCTGCGCCGCCTCGCGCGCCAGGACCCGGACAAGGCCATGGCCCTGCTCGACGGATATGCCAGCAGCATGCATTTCTCCCGCGATGAAAAAGTCGCGATCGCACGGGAAATCGGTCTGACTCTGGCCCGCCGCTTCGACAGCCGCGCGCTGGATGTGATGACCAAGTACGACCCGGAACTGCGCGACAACACCGTGTCCGAATGGCGCCTGCGCCTGCTGCTGCGTCTGGCGCGCTGGGACGACGCCTATCAACTGACCCGCCGTCTGCCGCAGGATCTGGCCACCACCAACCGCTGGCGTTACTGGCAGGCCCGCAGTCTGGAACTGGCGCAACCGCAAAACCCGGAAGCGCAGACGCTGTACAAGAATCTGTCGCGGGAGCGTGATTTCTACGGCTTCCTCGCCGCCGACCGCTCGCAATCGCCGTATTCGCTGAACAACAAACCGCTGGTGCTCAGTCAGGCGCTGATCAACAAGGTGCGCAACACCCCCGGCGTGCGCCGCGCACTGGAGTTCCACGCCCGTGGGCAGATCGTCGACGGACGTCGCGAGTGGTACCACGTCAGCCGGCATTTCAACCGTGACGAAATGGTCGCCCAGGCCAAACTGGCCTACGACCTGAAATGGTACTTCCCGGCCATCCGCACCATCAGTCAGGCGCAGTACTGGGACGACCTGGACATCCGTTTCCCGATGGCCCACCGCGACACCCTGGTACGCGAAGCCAAGGTGCGCGGCCTGCATTCCAGCTGGGTATTCGCCATCACCCGTCAGGAAAGTGCGTTCATGGACGATGCCCGTTCCAGCGTCGGCGCCAGCGGCCTGATGCAACTGATGCCCGGCACCGCCAAGGAAACCGCGCGCAAGTTCAGCATTCCATTGGCCTCGCCGCAGCAGGTGCTCGATCCGGATAAAAACATCCAGCTCGGCGCCGCCTACCTGAGCCAAGTGCACAGCCAGTTCAACGGCAACCGCGTGCTCGCCTCCGCCGCCTACAACGCCGGCCCCGGCCGCGTGCGTCAGTGGCTGCGCGGTGCCGACCACCTGAGCTTCGATGTGTGGGTGGAAAGCATCCCGTTCGACGAAACCCGCCAGTACGTGCAGAACGTGCTGTCCTACTCAGTGATATACGGTCAGAAACTCAACTCGCCGCAACCGCTGGTGGATTGGCATGAGCGGTATTTCGACGATCAGTGATTGAAGCTCGTATCGCCGATAGATCGACGTAAACAAAAATGCCCGCATCGAGAGATGCGGGCATTTTTATTGCGCCTTTGAACCTTCCGTCACATCAACTTTGCAACTGCCGCGCTGCCAAGATCGGTCAATCGATACTTTTGTGTCGGACTGTTTGGCGTTTCGGGAACTGTCATTTCAATCATTCCACCGGCCAGCGCAGGATTAAGGTAGTTGGCCCGGAAGGTTGCCTTGTGCAACAAGTCCATTTCAGCCATCAACTCGCTGATTCTCAGTGACCGACCTCGAAGAACACGCAAGAGCTTCGCTACTGGGTCGCTTACTGGGTCGCTTACTAGGTCGGTAGAAGGCTCGCTTTCGATAGCCTCACGCAACGCCAGATTCAACGCATTCAACATGTACTCCACGAACGGTGTTGACTCTGCCAGTCGGTCAGCGCCCGACAACGCCGCATAGTAATTATCCTGCTGCTCACGAATCACCGCCTCAACGGGCAAATACGCCAACACCGGCCGCCACTGGCTGAGGATCAACGTTTGCCAGAGCCGTCCCATTCGCCCGTTGCCATCAGCGAAAGGATGGATGAACTCGAACTCATAGTGGAAAACACAACTGGTAATCAACGGATGCCAGTCCGAAGCATCGAGCCACGCCAGCAAGTCGTCCACCAATTGGGCAATCCGGCTCGGCGGCGGCGCCATGTGGACCAGTTGCTCACCTCGATAGATACCGACACCTGCTCGCCGAAAGCGCCCACTCTCGTCAATCAGCCCCTGCATCAAAAGCTCGTGAGCGCGCAGCAAATCGGATCGATTACCGGGTTTCCAGTCAATCAGGCATTCATAAGCGGCAAAAGCATTGCGCACTTCCTGAATTTCTCGAGGCAAACCCAGCACCCGTTGCCCGGCCAATACAGCAGTCACCTGCTCGACGCTGAGCGTGTTGTTTTCAATTGCCAGAGAAGCCTGGATCGTTCGAATACGATTCCCACGACGCAACTGGGGTGTCTGTCGCCCGCTGTCGGCAGCCGAAAGCCGACCGATCTGCTCACTGATCTCCGCGATCAGTCCGAGCATTCGAGGCGTCAGGGTCAATGGGGGCTGGTAGCGGCTCATATCCCTTCCGAAGGCATCTCAATGGTCGCCATAGTGCCCGATGCCATCGAGCTTGGCAGCCTTATTCAATGTGTTTTCTGACCATCACTGAACTGCAACGCCGCCAACCGCGCATACAGCGGATTACTGGCAATCAACTCCTGATGCGTGCCGATCGCCACCAGTTTTCCCTGATCCATCACCGCGATCCGATCGGCGTTTTTCACTGTGGCCAACCGGTGGGCGATGACCAGTGTGGTGCGGTTTTGCATCAGGCTCGGCAGCGCTTGCTGGATCAGATGTTCACTCTGGGCGTCGAGGGCGCTGGTGGCTTCGTCGAGCAGCAGGATCGGCGCGTCGACCAGCAGCGCCCGGGCGATGGCCAGGCGCTGGCGTTGTCCGCCTGACAGGCCGAGGCCGCCGTCACCCAGATGGGTCTGGTAACCGTCGGGCATTTGTTCGATGAAGTCGTGGGCATAAGCGATTTTCGCAGCTTCTTGGACCTGCTCCAGCGTGGCGGTCGGGCAGCCGTAACGGATGTTCTCTTGAACACTGCCGAAGAACAGCGCCGGGGTTTGCGAGACCAGCGCGAAGCAGCGACGCAGGTCCAGCGGATCAAGGCTCGTCAGCGGCACGCCGTCAATCAGGATCCGTCCTTCCCGGGGATCGTAGAAACGCAGCAGCAAGTCATACACCGTGGACTTGCCCGCGCCGGACGGGCCCACGAGGGCGAGGGTTTCGCCGGCGTTGATCGTCAGACTCAAGCCATCGACGGCAAGGCTTTCGGGACGCGAAGGGTAGGAAAAACGCACATCCTGCAGTTCCAGTTCACCTTTGACCCGCTCCGGCAGCGTCACCAATCCCGTGGTCGGTGGCTGAATGATATTCTCCGAACGCAGCAATTCGGCGATGCGCTCGGCAGCGCCGGCCGCTCGCTGCAACTCGCCAATCACTTCGCTCAAAGTACCAAAAGCACTACCGACGATCAGGCTGTAGAAAACGAACGCTGCCAGTTCACCCGCAGAAATCCTCCCGGCAATCACATCCATACCGCCGACCCACAACATTACCGCAACGGCGCCAAGCACCAGCACGATGACCAGGGTGATCAGCCAGGCTCGCTGGAAAATCCGTTTGCGTGCGGTTTCGAACGCCTGCTCGACGGTGCTGGCGAAACGCTGTTCGTCCTGCACCTGATGGTTGTAGGCCTGCACGGTCTTGATCTGGCCGAGGGTCTCCGAAACGTAGCTGCCAATGTCAGCGATCCGGTCCTGACTCAGCCGGGAGAGGTTACGCACGCGGCGGCCGAAGATCAGGATCGGCGCAATCACCAGCGGCAGCGCGATCACCACGATGCTGGTGAGTTTGGCGTTGGTGATAAACAGCAGCACCACACCGCCAATGACCATCAGCAAATTACGCAGGAACAGCGACAGTGACGAGCCGATCACCGATTGCAGCAACGTGGTGTCAGCGGTCAGCCGCGACTGGATTTCCGAGCTGCGGTTGTCCTCGTAAAACCCGGGATGCAGGTACACCAGATGGTTGAACACCTGCCGACGGATGTCCGCCACCACGCGCTCACCGATCCAGGACACCAGATAAAACCGCGCAAAGGTGCCGAGCGCCAGGCCTAACACCAGCAGCATGAACAGGCCGATGGATTGGTTGAGCAAGTGCGGCGACTGGGTCATGAAACCCTGATCGACCAGCAACTTGATGCCCTGCCCCATCGACAGGGTGATGCCCGCCGTGACGATCAGTGCGAGCAGTGCGCCGAATGCCGGCCAGCGATAGGGGGCAAGGAAATGACTGGTCAGGCGCAGGGCCCGGCGGTGGCGCGAGGAGAGCATCGGGATCATTCAGGTTCACGTCGTGTGCTGATGGATAGGGCCAGCCTACAGAGTCAAATGGGGTGGAACTCTGCAAATCACAATGAGTCAGGTTAATTATGACCGGCAAGACTACCCCCTAGAGGCTATTGGTCTAAGGTCCGGGTTGAGGCAGACGGTCATTTCTGTTTGAGTGGAGATGCCGTTCCGGACCGACCGCAGGGAGTTGTCACAGCCTGGTCACCTGACGGATTTAACTTAGGCGCACAACCTGATGAGGAGACAGGCCATGTCCTTGCAAAACAGCAGCGATGACAAGATTGAAGTGATCCGCACCAAGCCCGGCCAACCTCTGGGTTGCTCGATCATCGACGAAAACGGGCGTGAAATTGAGATCACTGAAGACATGATCCAGGACGCATGCCGCGAACTGGAACAGCGATTGGTCAAGCCTGCCGAACAAAAGTGATATCGCCACCGTCTTCCTGACCCGGCCCCTGCAGGCCGGGTTTTTTCTGCCCGTTTTTTATACGACCACAGCACCCAGCGCCGTCACGATCTGGCGCAAGGTCGGCGAGTCTCCTTCGATTCGCACCTTCAAGCCTTCGATCTCGCGCCTTACCGGATACTGTTTGCGCAACACATCGAACGCGGCGCGTTGCTCACCGACACTGCCCAGCAGGGTGCGACGGAAATCCGCGTCGTCCCGGCGCGGGTCGTACACGCCACGGCACAACATCGCCAGCGCCCAGGCCGGATCGCTGTCGGCATGCAGGGAAACTTCCGAAAGCCAAGGTGCTGGAAGCAGATCACCGAGCTGAATGCTGGCGGGCTCACCGATAAATTCGCAGTACGCCTGATAGATCTGCGCCGTGCCGCGCTGTTTGCCATCGAGGCTGTAACCGGCGATATGCGGCGTCGCCAGTACGCAAAGTTCTGCCAGCGCCACATCGACTTGCGGTTCGGCTTCCCAGACATCAAGCACTGCTTGCAGGTCCTCACGCTCCAGCAGCACTTCGCGCAACGCGGTGTTATCCACCACCGGACCGCGAGCCGCGTTGATCAGCCAGGCGCCGGGCTTGAGCTGCTGCAAACGCTGCTCGTCGAACAAATGCCAGGTCGCGCCATCACCGCTGCGGGTCAGCGGGGTGTGCAGGCTGATCACGTCGCACTGCGCGATGATCTGCTCCAGGCTGACATAATCGCCGCCCTCCGCCGCCTGACGCGGCGGGTCGCAGACTTTCACGTTCCAGCCCAGGCCTTTGAGCACCTTGATCAGGCGCCCGCCGACTTCACCGGCACCGACCACGCCGTAAGTGCGCTCACTCAATTCGACGCCTTCGATTTCGGCCAGGGTCATCAGGCTGCCGAGCACGTAATCGACCACGCCCCGGGCATTGCAGCCGGGCGCGCTGGACCAGGTGATGCCGGCCTCGTTGAAGTAATCGAGATCCAGGTGATCGGTGCCGATGGTGCAGGTGCCGACAAAACGCACCTTGCTGCCTTCCAGCAGTGCGCGGTTGACGTTGGTCACCGAGCGCACCAGCAATACATCGGCCTGTTCGACCGAGGCCCGGTCGATGGAGCGGCCCGGCACCCGGCGGATCTCGCCGAAACCGGCAAAAAAGGCATCGAGCAGCGGGATATTTTCGTCGGCAACAATCAGCATGGCGGGGCTCCTTGGGCGGATCGGCAGTGTAGGCGCTGGGGCTGCGATGAGCCAGCAGGCTTTGACTTCTTGATGAGGCGGGGCGATTACAAATCCGCAACAGAGGATTTTTCCTGACCATAACGTCAACGGCGTAGAATGCCCGGCCTTGCGCATCAACCCCTGTGGACGCTTTGCCTGTGAATTCCGTGACTGACCGCCCCGCTGCCGTTTCCCTCAACCGCCCTGCCCGGGTTCGCCTGGAGCTGAAAAATCTGCTCGGCCTGGCCCTGCCAATCATGATCGCGCAACTGGCGACCACCGCCATGGGCTTCGTCGATGCGGTGATGGCCGGGCGCGTCGGGCCCAAGGATCTGGCGGCCGTGGCGTTGGGCAACTCGATCTGGGTGCCGGTGTTCCTGCTGATGACCGGCACTCTGCTGGCCACCACACCGAAAGTCGCCCAGCGCTTCGGCGCCGGCACCCACAGCGAAATCGGCCCGATCGTGCGTCAGGCCTTGTGGCTGGCGCTGGTGGTTGGCCTGATGGCGACCACGATGCTGTTCAGCGCCGAACCGATCCTGCACCTGATGAAAGTCGATCCCGAGCTGATCGGCCCGTGCATGCAGTACCTGCACGGCATCGCCAGCGGTCTGCCGGCCGTGGCCTTCTACCATGTGCTGCGCTGCACCAGTGACGGTCTCGGTCGCACCCGCCCGGCGATGGTGCTGGGCCTGTGCGGTCTGGCTCTGAATATTCCGCTGAACTACGTGTTCATTTACGGTCACCTCGGCGTACCGGCCATGGGCGGCGTCGGTTGCGGCTGGGCCACGGCGATCGTGATGTGGGTGATGGCACTGGGTCTGGCCGGTTACGAGCGCTGGGCGCCGGCCTACAAGTCGAGCGAACTGTTCAGCCGTTTCGACTGGCCGCAATGGGCGGTGATCAAGCGCTTGCTGGCCATCGGTCTGCCGATCGGCGTCGCGGTGTTTGCCGAGTCGAGCATCTTTGCGGTGATTGCGTTGTTGATCGGCAGCCTCGGCGCCACGGTGGTGGCCGGGCACCAGATAGCGCTGAACGTCAGCTCGCTGGTGTTCATGATTCCGTACTCGCTGGGCATGGCCGTGACCGTGCGGGTCGGCCAGGCTCTGGGCCGTGAAGAGCCCCGCGAAGCGCGTTTCGCGGCAGGTGTCGGCATGGGCACCGCGCTGGCTTACGCTTGCCTGTCGGCGAGCATGATGCTGCTGATGCGCGAACACATTGCGGCAATCTACACGTCGGATCCGATGGTGATTCACATCGCCGCGATGCTGATCGTGTACTCGGCGCTGTTCCAGTTTTCCGACGCGATCCAGGTCACCGCCGCCGGCGCACTGCGTGGGTATCAGGACACCCGGGTGACGATGATCCTGACCCTGTTCGCCTACTGGGGCATCGGCCTGCCGGTGGGTTACGCCCTCGGCCTGACCGACTGGCTCGGCGAACCACGCGGCCCGAGCGGCTTGTGGGAAGGCCTGATCGTCGGCCTCAGCTGCGCGGCGCTGATGCTATCGATCCGCCTGACGCGCAGTGCACGCACACGCATTCGCATCAGCCGCTCGATGGGCTGACCGGGCATAAAAAAAGACCTGCACATGCAGGTCTTTTTTTTGCTTTCCGATCAACCGGACTTCTTGCGGATCCAGTACAGAAAGGTCCCGGCCTCTTCGTGCTGCCCCACCAGTTCATGGTCAAGAAACACGCAGAACTTGGGGATGTCGCGGCGGGTCGACGGGTCGGTGGCGATCACCTTGAGCAGGCCACCGGGCACCAGGTCGCGGATGTGCTGGTGCAGCATCATCACCGGCTCCGGGCAGTTGAGGCCCGTAGCGTCGAGGGTGCCGTCGACCGGCATATTGATCATTTCACTCATGATTCACTCCTGAAACTGGCCGGCATTGTCGCCCAAGGCCGGGTGTTCGGTCACCTGTCGCGCGCTCAGCGGGCTTTGGCTTTCTTCACATCATGGCGGCGCAAATGGCAGGTCACTTCCTCGCGGTCGTGATACAGCTGCTTGCAGCCGATGTCGACCTTGATCCCGCGGGCCTTGAACCCGTCGGCGATGCGCTCGAGCAAGCGCTTCACCTCCGCGTAACGCTGCTTCATCGGCAACTTGAGGTTGACCACCGCTTCCCGGCAATGCCCCTCGCCGATCCACTCTTCGAGCATCGCGGCGTTGCGTGCCGGCTTCTCGACGATGTCGCAGACCATCCAGTCCACCGGTTGCTTCGGTTTGAAGGTGAAACCATCGGCCATCAAGTGCTGCACCAGACCGGTGTCCATCAGACTTTCGGCCATCGGGCCGTTGTCGATGGCAGTCACCAGCATGCCGCGATTGACCAGTTGCCAGGTCCAGCCGCCCGGCGCCGCGCCGAGATCGACGCCGGTCATGTCGCTGTGCAGGCGATCTTCCCACTGATCGCGGGGGATGAAATGGTGCCAGGCCTCCTCCAGCTTCAGGGTCGAACGGCTTGGCGCCTCGCGCGGGAACTTCAGGCGCGGAATGCCCATCGGCCACATCGCCGAGTTACCGGCATCGGCCAGACCGAGGAACACCTCACGACCGCTTTTGAAGGTCAGCAGCAAGCGCGGCTTGCCGGCGTCCTCCACCAACTTGCCGGCGCCGGTCAGGGCCTTGCGCAGCGGGCCTTCGAACTTCTTGCAGAAATTCGACAGTTCCTTGCCGTCGTTGGTGTCGACGACTTCCAGCCACAAGCTGCCACAGACCGGGAATGCAGCCATGTGCGCGAGGATCACGCTGATGCGGTCGTTTTCCGGCAGATCGATGAAAAACCCGCGCGCCCACTGGCGCGGGAAAATCAGCTCGGCGAAACGCTGACCGCGCATCAGGCGCTCGGCGCCGTCTTCTTCGGTGCAGACAAACTCGGCACAGGCGGTGGCCGGTTTGGCCTTGGCGTAGCCAGCCACGTTCAGCTGAGCTGCGAGGTCGGAAATTTCCGAGCAGACTTCGCCTTCGAAGCCTGGCCGGCAATGCATGAATAGGGTGTTCATTCTTACTCCTGGGCAGAGGGCGATCATTCATCCCCTGCGCGATGCCCAGACCCTGCGTTGAAGCAAAGCCTGTCACGAAAACCGGCGCATGATAGCCGATGTCGGAACCTTGGTTCCTGTCATAGAGTCCAGTTATTAGCCAGCTACCTAAAACAGGGCTAAGTTTTAAGCTCTATTCGTCCCCTCAATCCGTAGCCGTGCGGATTCAAAGGAGTGATCGTAATGCCGTCCCTCGATAGCCTGCACACCCTTAAGACCCTGAAAGTCGATGACAAGACTTACCACTATTTCAGCCTGCCGGATGCCGCCAAGTCCTTGGGCGATCTCGCCAGGCTGCCGATGTCGCTGAAAGTCCTGCTGGAAAACCTGCTGCGCTGGGAAGATGAAAAAACCGTTACCGGCGCCGACCTCAAGGCGATTGCCGCGTGGCTCAAAGAGCGCCGCTCCGACCGAGAAATCCAGTACCGCCCTGCCCGTGTGCTGATGCAGGACTTTACCGGCGTTCCTGCCGTGGTCGATCTGGCCGCGATGCGCGCCGCCATGGCCAGGGCCGGCGGTGATCCGCAGCGAATCAACCCGCTGTCGCCAGTGGATCTGGTGATCGACCACTCGGTGATGGTCGACAAGTTCGCCAGCGCCAGCGCCTTCGAACAGAACGTCGACATCGAAATGCAGCGCAACGGCGAACGCTACGCCTTCCTGCGCTGGGGCCAGAGCGCCTTCGACAATTTCAGCGTGGTGCCGCCGGGCACCGGGATCTGCCACCAGGTCAACCTCGAATACCTTGGCCGCACCGTTTGGACCAAGGATGAAGACGGCCGCACCTACGCCTTCCCCGACACGCTGGTCGGCACCGACTCCCACACCACCATGATCAACGGCCTCGGTGTACTCGGCTGGGGCGTCGGCGGGATCGAGGCGGAAGCGGCGATGCTCGGGCAACCGGTGTCGATGCTGATTCCGGAAGTGATCGGCTTCAAACTCACCGGCAAGCTCAAGGAAGGCATCACGGCCACCGACCTGGTGCTGACCGTGACCCAGATGCTGCGCAAGAAAGGCGTGGTCGGCAAATTCGTCGAGTTCTACGGTGACGGCCTCGCCGACCTGCCGCTGGCCGACCGCGCCACCATCGCCAACATGGCCCCGGAATATGGCGCGACCTGCGGCTTCTTCCCGGTCGATGACGTGACGCTGGAATACCTGCGCCTGTCCGGTCGTCCGCCAGAAGTGGTCAAACTGGTCGAGGCCTACACCAAAGCTCAAGGGCTGTGGCGCCTGCCCGGTCAGGAGCCGGTGTTCACCGACAGTCTGGCGCTGGACATGGGCAGCGTCGAAGCCAGCCTCGCCGGGCCGAAACGTCCGCAGGACCGGGTGTCTCTGCCGAATGTCGGTCAGGCGTTCAGCGACTTCCTCGACTTGCAATTCAAACCCACCAGCAAGGAAGAAGGACGCCTCGAAAGCGAAGGCGGCGGCGGTGTCGCTGTGGGCAATGCCGATCTGGTCGGCGAAACCGATTACGAGTACGACGGCCACACCTATCGCCTGAAAAACGGCGCGGTGGTGATTGCCGCGATCACTTCCTGCACCAACACCTCCAACCCCAGCGTGATGATGGCTGCCGGCCTGCTGGCGAAAAAAGCCGTGGAAAAAGGCCTGACCCGCAAGCCGTGGGTGAAAAGTTCGCTGGCACCGGGTTCAAAAGTGGTCACTGATTACTACAAAGCCGCCGGACTGACGCAATACCTCGATCAGCTCGGTTTTTCGCTGGTCGGATACGGCTGCACCACTTGTATCGGCAACTCCGGCCCGCTGCCGGAACCGATCGAAAAAGCTATCCAGAAAGCCGATTTGACCGTGGCGTCGGTGCTGTCCGGCAACCGCAACTTCGAAGGCCGGGTGCATCCGCTGGTAAAAACCAACTGGCTGGCCTCGCCGCCGCTGGTGGTCGCCTATGCCCTGGCCGGCAGTGTGCGCACCGACATCAGCAGCGAACCGCTGGGCAATGACCAGCAGGGCAATCCGGTGTACCTGCGCGACATCTGGCCGAGCAGCAAGGAAATCGCTGACGCTGTGAATCAGGTCAACACGGCGATGTTCCACAAGGAGTACGCCGAAGTGTTTGCCGGCGACGAACAGTGGCAAGCCATCGAAGTACCGCAAGCTGCGACGTATGTCTGGCAGGCGGATTCGACCTACATCCAGCACCCGCCGTTCTTCGACGACATTGCCGGGCCTTTGCCGGTGATCGCCGATGTGAAAGGCGCGCGAGTGCTCGCGCTATTGGGCGATTCGGTGACCACCGACCACATCTCCCCCGCCGGCAACATCAAGGCCGACAGCCCGGCCGGGCGCTATCTGCGCGAGCAAGGCGTTGAGCCACGGGACTTCAACTCCTACGGCTCACGCCGGGGTAACCACGAAGTCATGATGCGCGGCACGTTTGCCAACATCCGTATCCGCAACGAAATGCTTGGCGGCGAAGAAGGTGGCAACACGATCTACATTCCGACCGGCGAGAAACTGGCGATCTACGACGCGGCCATGCGTTATCAGGCCTCGGGCACGCCGCTGGTGGTGATTGCCGGGCAAGAATACGGCACCGGTTCCAGCCGTGACTGGGCCGCCAAGGGCACCAACCTGCTGGGGGTAAAAGCGGTGATCGCCGAAAGCTTCGAGCGGATCCACCGTTCCAATCTGGTGGGCATGGGCGTGCTGCCGTTGCAGTTCAAACTGGATCAGAACCGCAAGAGCCTGAACCTCACCGGCAAGGAAACCCTGGATATTCAGGGCCTGAGCGGCGTCGAGCTGACACCACGGATGAACCTGGCGCTGGTTATCACCCGTGAAGACGGACGTCAGGAAAAAATCGAAGTGCTGTGCCGCATCGACACCTTGAACGAGGTGGAGTACTTCAAGTCCGGCGGGATCCTGCATTACGTGTTGCGGCAGTTGATCGCCTCGTAACACCTGCAGATGCAGAAACACCGCCAGATCGGCGGTGTTTCTGTGTGGGCAGCGCACTTTTCTGCGGGCGAAAAAAAACCCGCCGAAGCGGGTTTTTCCCAAGACCATTATCGACTCCCTGTCGGCAGCGATCCTTGCTAATGGTCGATCATCCGTGATCCTGAAACACTCCCTGTGTTTCAGTTGATGAGGCTAGGTTACGCTCTGGATCCAATCGGCAATAGTCGAAATAGCTACCATCGCGTGTAAGACATTCGCCATAGCAGGCCTTCCGAAAACCCTTAGGCGTGTCAGACATCGAGTGCAGAAGCCGCCAATCCGGCGAATTTCAGCTGTCCGGCGGCGGCTTTTTGCTCGTCATCCTCCATGAACCACGCGGCAGACAGTCCGGCGAATACCAGCGCACAGCGTCCCAGCCACGGCGTGAACAGGTCGAGATCAGCTACCTTCACGCTCGCGGGAACGGTCGCTTTCCGTCAGGAAGTGCTCAAGTCGACTCAACTGCTCCTCCCAGCCCCGACTGTCCATGTAGTAGGCCTCTTTCTGGCGCACGTCGGGAATGTGCGCAAAACCTGATTCGGAGACCTTCAGCAACGTGCCGTTCTCGTAGTCCTGCAGTTCGAATTTGACCAGCGTGGTCGGTTCCTGGGAGTAGTCGATTTTCGGGTTCACCGCGTACGGGTGCCAGCGGAAGGAGAACAGCTGTTGCGGCTCGACCCGCTCCACCAACACATTCCAGAGCACATGTTCATAACCGCGGTACGTGACCTGCCCTTGCGTCCATTCGCCCGGTATAAACCGCCGGCCTTCCAGCGCAACGCCGAACCACTGGCCGAACGCCTCGGCATCGACCAGGGCACGCCAGACATGCGAGCGCGGCGACTTGAGCATGATTTTACGTTCAAAGCTGTTGGGTACTGGTTTCATACGTCACCTCCTGTTTTGAACAGTAGGCTTGTATGACCACATGTCCAATCCGAAGTTGTATCAATCCGGTGCAACGGTCGGGCTGATTGAAATATCCGGCAGTATTTTGGGGCACCGGTTCGTCAGAATGCGGACGGATCAGCACCGTGAAACTGATAACGTTCGCAACGAATTGAACGACACAAGGACGTCATCATGCAGCCCTCCCTCCCCGAACGTTACCGTGGAGCCCTGCTCGGTCTGGCCTGTGGCGATGCCATGGGAACCACCGTCGAATTCCAGCCTCGCGGCAGCTTCCAGCCCCTGACCGAGATGATGGGTGGCGGGCCGTTTCACTTGAAGCCCGGCCAATGGACCGACGACACCTCGATGGCGTTGTGCCTGGCGGAAAGTCTGCTGAACAAAAACGGCTTCGATGCCGCTGACCAG
Organism: Pseudomonas sp. 1; assembly: GCF_056626735.1. NCBI lineage: Bacteria > Pseudomonadati > Pseudomonadota > Gammaproteobacteria > Pseudomonadales > Pseudomonadaceae > Pseudomonas > Pseudomonas sp. 1. The sequence goes on from NZ_JBWXMQ010000018.1 coordinate 96,286, forward strand.
ATGGGCCGCTATCTGAACTGGTGGCAATGGGGTTATTTGAGTTCGACCGGCGAATGTTTCGATATCGGCATGACCGTGAGTCAGGCGCTGGATCGTTTTCAACAAACCGGTGAGCCGTTTGCCGGCTCCACCGATCCCCACAGCGCCGGGAACGGGTCGCTGATGCGTCTGGTGCCCGTTGTACTGTTCTACTTCCCGGATGCCCGGCAAATCAGGCGATTCGCCGCCGACAGTTCACGCACTACGCATTCGGCGCCCGAATCCATCGAATGCTGCCAGCTGTTTGCCGAACTGCTCTGCAGGGCTCTGGAAGGCGAGTCGAAAGCGCAACTGCGCATTCAGCCGCAAACAATCTTCAGCCAGCCCAAGGTGGCGGCGATTGCCCGGGGCGGGTACCTGCACAAGACCGAGCGCGACATTCGCGGCAGTGGCTACTGCGTCGAATCCCTGGAAGCGGCGTTATGGTGCTTCCAGAACACCGACAGTTTTGCCGCCGCCGTCCTGCAAGCGGCGAATCTGGGCGATGACGCGGACACCACGGCTGCCATCGTCGGCCAGTTGGCCGGCGCCCACTACGGCGTGCAGGGAATCCCGTTCGGGTGGCTGGAAAAGCTGCATGACGGAGAGGAAATTGCCGCGACAGCGGAGCGGTTGCTCAACGCCTCCAGACACCGTGCACCTTGTTAGCGCCACGAAGTCGCTAAACTGCCCGGCACGTTCACTCATCAAAGCGAGATGACTCATGTCCCCACGCCTGCTTCTGGCCCTGACACCCTTTCTTTTCACTTCTGTTGCTCACGCTGCCGTGGACTGCGCCAATGCCAGCGATCAAGCGACGATGAATCAGTGCGCCGCACAAGAGAACAAGGCGGCGGACAAGGAGTTGAATACGGTTTATCAACAGATCACCGCCCGGTTGAAGAACAACCCTGATGGCAAAAAACTGCTGGTCAGCGCGCAACGGGCGTGGATCGGCTTTCGCGATGCCGAGTGCAAGTTTTCCGCATCCGGAATGGCAAGCGGGAGTGTTTATCCGCTGATCTACAACAATTGCATCGCCTCAATAACCAAGACGCGAACCGAAGCGCTCAAACAGTATTTGAAATGTGAGGAAGGTGACATGAGTTGCCCGGTGCCGGGGGCCTGACTTTTCAGGGATTTGGAGAGCCTCTTCGCGAGCAGGCCTGCTCCCCCATTTGAACTGCATTTCAATGGGGGAGCAGGCTTGCTCGCGAGGGCGTCATCCCTGACGTCGCTAATTACCGGACGAAGATCTGTGCCGTAGTAATCGCCATATCCCCACCCGGCAGTTTGATGCTGCCGGTCTGCTTCATGGTCTCGGCATCAAAGATCGCCACATCGTTGAAGGTCCCGGCCAGGTAGATCTTGCTCCCGTCCTTGTTGAACGAAATGCAGTAGTAGGAATGATCCAGTGTCGCCGCCTGAATCAGCTTTTTCTGCTTGATGTCGTACTTGGCCAGACGATTGAGTACACCGAACATCAGGTTCGGATCCTTCGGCGAGCGCATGCCGCTGAAGTAGATCTCGGTCAACGGGCCGAAGTCAGTGGTCTCGGTCTTGCCCGTTTTCAGATCGACGCTGAACAAGCCATAAAGGTATTCGGCGGTGGCCGGGTCCTGTTTTTTGTCCTTGAACTTCGCCGCCGTGTACAGCAGCGAGAAATCGTGGCGATAGGTTTGCTGGTTCCATACGTAAAGCACGTCCGGCGCGCTGTAGTTCGGGCGTTTCCAGTGGCGGCTGGGGATCAGAACGTCGAACTTGCCGCTCTTTACATCGACCTTGTACACATCGGCGCCGGCCACATAGAGCGTACCGTCATCGCCGCTCTGCATGATCGTCAACTGCCGTGGAGCCGGAAAGCTGCGCAACGGTTTGGCGTCCATCCCGGCATCGGTGGCGTAGACGTCCAGCCGCGGCTGTTTGACCTCATAGCGGTCATTGAGCATCTGGGTCGGGTTGGCGATGGTGTACAACTCCTTGCCGTCATGGCTGACGGTAAAGGCGAACATCGACCGCGCCTTCTCCCCAGGCTGCTGGGTGATGCTGGCGTGGAATACCTGCTTGCAGCTGTCCAGCTCGACACCGTAGACATCGGCGTAATGGTTGTTCAATACGTACGCGGTCTTGCGATCCGGCGAAAGCTGTACGGTGCCGGGGCCAAAGGCATCGGGCATCTTGCAGGTCTTGTACAGGCTGTCGGTCGCCAGGTCGATGACGTGCAGGTTGTTCGGGTAATTGGTGGTCAACATGTACTCGTGACCGTCTTGCAGCGCGGCGTTTTCATCGGCCAGAACCGGGAGCGAACAGGCGCTCAGAACCGCGAGTGCGGCAAGGCCGCAGGCTTTGTTGAGGCTAGGCATGTTGGAATCCTTCTTCTTGTCCGGGCAGTTACTTGTCTTTCGGGAAGACAGTGCCGAGGTTGCGCCAGTTGTCGTTGGACGCCTGGGCATCCTTGTTCCAGTCCGGGTAGGTGCTCATCATGTCCGGCACCTGGGCTGGCCACCAGCACGGGTCGGAGCAGCCATACAGGTCGGCTTCCATCGGCTGACAAAGCGACGACACCCCGCCGAACGCATCGATTTCCCAGCCCGGGTCGGTGGTCGAGGCGCAGCCAGCGACGGAGCTCATCGCCACCACTTCTTCGATGCGGTTCTCGTCCGCGGCCTGATCCAGCTTCAACGCTTTGTTATTGATTGCCTTGAGATGTTTCATATCAGTGAGCCTTGCGCGGAGTGATGTAGCTGCTGATGAACGCAGGGTTGGCGGCCATGATCCGGGTGTAGACCTCAATGCCGAAGTCGACCCAGTCACGCATCAATTCGCAGTAGTGATACGTCGGGTGGGCCGGGTCACCGTAGCGGGCATAGCTCTCGTGGTAGCAACCGCCGGAGCACAGGTTGCGAATCTGACAGTCATGGCAACCGGTGTTGGTGCGATCCAGGCGCTGGGACAGGAAGTCATTCAACTCGACCTGCTTGACGCCGCTGTGGACGTTGCCGAAGGTCGGCAGCGAGGAGCCGGTGAAGCGATGGCACAGGTTCAGTTCGCCTTTGTGATCGACCGCCAGCATCTTCAGCCCGGCGCCGCACGGCAGGGCCTTTTTGTGGCCTTCATGAATGTCGGTGATCAACTGATGCAGGTTGGAGAACCCGATATTGCGGTGTTCCAGCGCAGCCTCCAGATAACGCCGACCGAGGCGTTTCATGCTGGCGAACACTTCGATCAACTCGTCGTTGGTCAGATTGAAGCTGCTGATATCGCCGGACGTTACCGGAGCAAATCCAACCTCGGCAAAACCCAGTTCGTTAAACAGGTGATCCCAGATGGTTTCAACGTCGGTGACACCGGTGGTCAGGGTCACCCGCGCGCCGACCGGACGGCTGTTGTAGCGAGAGAGCAACATTTCGGCCTTGCGCCGCACCACGTCATAAGTGCCCTGCCCGCCCACGGTGATGCGGTTGCGGTCGTGCACGGTTTTCGGCCCGTCGATGCTCACTGACAAGCCAAAACGGTGGGCATTCAGGTAGTCCACGGTTTCTTCGGTGAGCAGCGTGGCGTTGGTGGTCATCACGAACTCGACGAACTTGCCGGCCTGGGCAAACCGCTTCTCGCAGTAATCGACCATGTACTCGATCAGCTTGCGGTTGCTCAGCGGTTCGCCGCCGAAAAACACCACGGTGAAGCGCTCTTCGTCGGGGGATTCGCGTAGCAGCATTTCGACCGAGGCGATGGCAGTTTCGACGTCCATCTTCTTGCCGGCGGACGGCTTGTCGAGGTCTTCCTTGTAGCAGTAGGTGCAGCTCAGGTTGCAGCCGGTGTTGACGTTGAGCACCACGGTGTTGATCGCCGTGCGTTCGACGCGTTTTACGGCGATGTCCGGCGTCAGCGGCGAGCCGTCGCTGACCAGTTCCAGCGAGATCAGCTCGCGCAGTGTCTCGTTGATTTCCTCGCCATTGAACCGCGCGCCGAGGCGCTGGACCAGGTCCTCTGAGGAGCACCCAGGGCCGCGCAGTGCATCAATGATGGTGCCGGTCAGTTCATCGCTGGCGAACAGCGAACTGCTGGGGATATGAAACAGCATGCGGTCGGCGTCGACGTGCACTTCGTGCAGATTACGTTCGACCAGATTCAAGATAGCGCCCATTGCAAACCTCCTGTGCAAGCCCCCCGCCTGGCGGGACTTGCGGTCATTCCGAAAAGTGTCTGAATCGCTGTCGCTCAGCTCAACTCACGTTTCAACATCAGGGAATGGGTGGATTGTTCCAGCGTTGCACGGTGACGATCAGGTGGCCTTCGCCGGTCAGGGATTTCCCTGCGTCGTCGACGGCGGCAATCACCTTGAGGTTGCCGGCATTGTTGGTGGACATCTTGCGAGCCGGATTCGGCCCGGCATCGCCCGGTGTGAACACGCCCGCGTCGGCCTGCATGGTGCCGGCGAACTTGACGTCCTCGTCCTCTTTGGCGCGCTCGTCGAAGGCTTCGACTTTCCATTGCGCCGGGAACACGCCGATGCGATATGGCTTGCCGTCGGCACCCTTGCCCCACGCTTCGGCGTCGAAGCGGCCCTGGACTTTCGGCGTCGAACCACCGCCCTCGCCGATCCGTGCCACCGAGAACTCGGGCACCACTTTGACCGCGGCAATCTTGCTGTACACCGACAGGCTCGGGCCTTTCAGGCTGCCGACGCTGACCGCGCGCAGCCCCGGTCGGGCATTGGCTGCCGCTTTGACTTTGACCTTGATCCGATCGGCGCTCTGCTCGACCACTTCGACCACGTCCACGCCTTTGCCGAAATTCGGCTTGCCGCTCAGACCGCTGCCGATCAGGGTCACTTCAGTTTCGCTGCCGGCCTTCACATAACCAGGCTGTACCGCCAGCAGGCGCTGGGAACCCTGTTTGGCCGCAACGAAATCCAGACCGCGCTCATCGTGCTCGGCCTCGAACATCCGGCCCTGCATGGCGTTGCCTTGCGCGGCGAACACCTGACGCATGGTCACGCCATCGACGGTCACGTTGCCGCGCCATTCGTAGCCGCTGTAGAGGATTGCGCTGCCGTCGCCGTTGAACGGGCTGCCGTCGGCGTACTGACCTTTGACGGTAACTTTGAAGGTGTCACTGCCATCGGCGGTGACGCTCATGGTGCCGGCCAGTTCACCCTTGCCCGGCAGGTGACCGCTGAAACTCCAGTCGCCCACCAGCGCCTCGGCTTTCGGTGCGGTTTTGACCCACGTCTGCCACGCCGGATTATCCAGCGGATAACGTTTGGCCAGCAGGGGGACCATTTCCTTGCGGGCGATATCGAACCAGTCACGATCACGGGCCAGTGCCTGATACTCCAGCGACGGCCATTGGCCGAGGTGGAAATTCACCAGACGTTCCCACTCCTGGGCCGGACGCCGTTGCAGAGCGACCCTGGCACCGGAATGGCAGCGACCACACATCTGCGCGGTTTTCTCGTCGAACTGCTCAACGGTGTTCAACCGCCGTTCCAGCGCGTAACGCACACCATCGGTTTCGCTGGGCGCCAGGCCCTGGGTGTCGGCGAGGTATTTGACCAGTGTGCGTCGATCGTCATCGCTGATCTGCAGACCGTGCATGGTCTGCATCCGGGCAATGCTCATCAGCCAGCCTTCGGGGGTCTTGCGCTGGTGGCTGATACGGCTCAACTGGTCGCCGGCTTCAGGGGTGTGACAGCCCTGGCAGGTTTCCTTGAGGATGGTCTGGGCATCGCGGGCTGCCAGGCTGTACGGCGAATGCAGGGCCACGCAAGCGGCCACGGCCAGCAGGCTGGCGCTCATGCCTGATCGGAGTCTTCTCTTCATCAACGTCGAACCTCGCACGGTGCTTTCTTATTGTTGTGGCTTATCGTTTTTTATGGTTTCTGCCGTTCGTGGCGCTGCACGAACGGAGGCAAGCGAAACGTCTGCTGTGAGCAATACACGGAGCGTGCCAGCTTGCCGATAAGCTTTTCAATCAAGCAGTTACGTGAAGATCATGGCGAAATGGCGGTGCCGGCGGTGCTGGCCGGCGTCCCATTTCGCGACAGCTGTTGCAGTCTGAGACAAGCATAGTTGTTACGGCGTCGGCGACATTGCGTCGCGCGACAGTTCGTCCGGAACCGACAGCATCACCTGCGATGAAATCTCCAGGTGACTGATAAACAAGCCCCGCACATGACGGGGCCCTGTATTGGATTGTTGACATGATCCTAGCGAACGGAATTGTCCGGGTGAACCTTGTAACGCCCACAAAACTCGCAAACCGTCGAACATTCAGCTTGCGTGTCGGCCTTGGCTGCCAATGACCCGGAATCACGCAGGGCAGCTTGAATTCGACGCTCGCGGTAAAACGCATACGTGATCAGCAAACTAAAGCCCAATGACCAAAAACACAGAATTAAAGCCGTCATGATTTATCCTCGAGCATGGCAACTGCGAAAGAGGTGGCGATCAAGAAAATACTGCTTGTAGCCATCAAGGCACCTGCCCGAATCGTATCAATATCGGTCAGATCGCCGATCAACAGCGCCGCAAACCCTGTCACCAGAAATCCAGTCCCCACGCCTATCATGAAATTGGTTAGCCATCGAATGGTTAAGTTGTTCATCGACATCCCTGTGAAGACACTGACCCGCCAAATCCATGGCAGGAAAACCCTATACACCAAGCAACTTAGCTCGTACCTCATGCCTCCACCAGTCGGTAGAAACTGTCAGACGCGCGACTTTTCCTACTCCAGAAAAGGCCCGATTTTGCTCAGGCCCCGTCGCAGCGGCATTGGCTTTGTAGGACGCGTATCTTGCTTCTCAATGGGTGTCGCGTTTTGAGACAAATTCACCCTCACTTCCACTGAAACTCTTCCTCCTTCCCCCCGTGCAACCGGGCTGTACGCCACCCTCCAGCATTTGGCACAACCATTGCGAAAGCCCCTCTCGATCCCCATCGAACAACAAGAGGTTTCGCCATGCCCCTGCCCTACCTGCTTCCTGCCACCTCGGCCTTTATCCAGCGTCCGCCGCGCATGCTGATCGGCGGCGACTGGGTCGAAGCCGCCGACGGCCAGACCATGCCGCTGCACAACCCGGCCACCGGAGAAGTACTGTGCGTAGTGCCACGCGCCACGCCGGAAGATGTCGACCGCGCGGTGCTCGCCGCCCGACAAGCTTTCGATGATTCAACCTGGAGCCGCACCCGCCCGCGCGAGCGGCAGAATCTGTTGTGGAAACTCGCCGACCTGATGCAGCGCGACGCCGAACTGCTGGCGCAACTGGAATGCCTGAACAACGGCAAGAGCGCGGCGGTGGCGCAAGTGATGGACGTACAACTGGCCATCGACTTCCTGCGTTATATGGCCGGTTGGGCGACCAAGATTGAAGGTTCCAGCGTGGATGTCTCGTTGCCGCTGATGCCCGGCGATCAGTTCCACAGTTTCATCCGTCGCGAAGCGGTGGGGGTGGTCGGCGCCATCGTCGCCTGGAACTTCCCGCTGCTGCTGGCCTGCTGGAAGCTCGGCCCGGCGCTGGCCACCGGTTGCACCGTGGTACTCAAGCCCGCCGACGAGACCCCGCTGACCGCGCTGAAACTGGCGGAGCTGGTGCTGGAGGCGGGTTATCCGGAAGGGGTCTTCAACGTGGTCACCGGCACCGGGATCACGGCTGGCTCCGCCCTGACCCACAACCCGCTGGTCGACAAGCTGACCTTCACCGGCTCCACCGCTGTCGGCAAGCAGATCGGCAAGATCGCGATGGATTCGATGACCCGGGTCACCCTGGAACTGGGCGGCAAATCCCCGACCATCGTCATGGCCGACGCCGACCTGAAAACCGCTGCGGCGGGTGCGGCCAGTGCGATTTTCTTCAACCAGGGCCAGGTGTGCTGCGCCGGTTCGCGCCTGTACGTGCAGCGCAAGCATTTCGACAATGTGGTGGCCGACATCAGCGATATCGCCAACGCGATGAAACTCGGCAACGGACTCGACCCGAGCATCGATATGGGCCCGCTGATTTCCGCGCGCCAGCAGGAGCGGGTCTACAACTACATCGAAATGGGCCGCGAAAGCGGCGCGACCATTGCCTGCGGCGGCGAGCAGTTCGGGCCGGGATTCTTCGTCAAGCCGACGGTGATTGTCGATCTCGATCAACAGCATTCGCTGGTGCAGGAAGAGATCTTCGGGCCAGTGCTGGTGGCGATTCCGTTCGATGACGAAGCCGATGCGCTGCGCATGGCCAATGACAGCCCTTACGGTTTGGGTGCCAGCATCTGGTCGAACGATCTGGCGGCGGTGCACCGGATGATTCCGCGGATCAAGTCAGGGTCGGTGTGGGTGAACTGCCACAGCGCGCTGGATCCGGCGCTGCCGTTTGGCGGCTACAAGATGTCCGGCGTCGGGCGCGAGATGGGGTATGCGGCGATCGAGCATTACACCGAGTTGAAGTCGGTGTTGATCAAGTTGTAATGACTGGGCTCATGGCTCAGGGTCTGAAACCCTGAGCCAACAGCCACCCGCGAACCGCTCGCCCCTGCTCGAGCGTCAACCCCGCCAGCACCTGATCCGCCGGCTCATCGCGCAAGCGCCGCACCAGCGGAGCCAGCTCTACGCCTTGCACATGCCAGATCCCCAGCGGCTGATCCGCCGTAATCACCACCTCGGCCTCATCGACAAACCCGTCACGCAGCACCGGCATCCGCTCGATCCGCAACGCGGAAAAATCCACCGCAGCATGGGCCGCTTCGGCGTCGGGCCACTGCCGCCGCGCCTGCCAAAACGGCTGATCGAGCCAGCGCTGTTCATCGGCATAAAAGTCCCGACCGATCCGCGCAAAACGCAGGAACAACTGCTCCACTCGCTGACGGTGAAAACGCTGGGCCAGTGCCGTCCGTTCAGGTTTGCGCAACAACGTGTTGATCACCACCGGCGCCTGCAACGCGGAGGACAGAGACTGAAAAATCCCATTGCCTGACAGCGGGTCCACCGCCATCGCGGCATCGCCGACACGAATCCAGTTATCGCCACAAACCTGCGCCGCCAGAATCGCCGTGCTGCTGCGGGCATGCAGTTGCAACGCCGATTCCTGCCCGCCGGCAAAGAACGCTTGAGCAAAATCCGAGGCCTGCCGTCGCGCGCGGCAGTGATCGAGCAACTGCGCCTTGCTCGGCAACGCGGCACTGGCGACGTCCACGGTCCATTGCCAACAACACTGGCCGTCGTCCTGCCGCGCCATCCACGCCCAACCGTATTCAAGGCTTTCCACGGCACTGGCCGTCACCCCCGGCGCGCCTTGCCAGCGATTGAGCAGGCTGACCGTCTCCGGCCCGCGCAGCCCCTTGCCAGACGCCGGCGCCTGTCGGCCCCGGGCTTCTACCAGAAAATCCGCCGTTAGCGTCCGACCGCCATCAAGTTCAACCCGATGACCGTCCGCCCAAGGCTGAACATTCAGGACTCGCCCTTCAATCACCTCGACCCCGGCCATCCGCAAGTTTTCCCGCAAACCGCGATCAAAGGTCGGGCGATCCAACAAAAACTCGATGTTCTGCGTATGCTGTTGGCCGTTCCATGAAACCTGTCGCTGGGACGGCAACGTGGCATCCGCCAGCGCGTGATTCAACCCGGCACCGCGCAACGCCTCCAGTACCCGTTGCGACACGCCTTCGAGCGCCGCAAACCGGCGCCATTCGCTGATCAGCGTCACGGTGTAACCCAGCCGTCGCAGCCCCAACGCCACCGCCGCGCCGGCCGGCCCGGCACCGAGAATCAGGATCGGTGTCATGGGCCGAAACGCCGTTCAGGGCCACGATAACGAGCGTGTTGTTTCAGCCAGTCGATCACTTCGGCATTGCTTGCCTGCGGATGCTCCAGCAGATAGCCAGCAATATGCCCGCTCAACGCTGCACACCCCAGACTGGCCCCCGACTGTCCCGGATAAGTGCCGCGTACACACGCCGCAAAATCCGCCTGCGCACTGTCGAGCCATGACCATTGCTCATCCGTGCAACGCGCGTCGCCAGTTACCCGGAGCACCTGCGGATAACTCGCCGGAAACACCGCCGCCCCCTGCGCCGGGCTCGACGCACACAGCAACACACCGCGGGCCACCGCCGCTGCGCAGGCCTCGCGCAACAGGCTGCGATCCTGGCGTAAACCCAGGCTCAGATTGATCTGCCGCACGTTCTGCGTCACCAGCCAATCGATGGCCGCAGAAATCTGCAAGGCACTGGTGACGCCGCGCTGATCGAACACCTGAGCCACGCAGATTCGCGCCGCCGGTGCCCGACGGCTGATCGCCTCGATCACCGCGCTGCCATGCCCGAGTGGATCATCGCGCAACTCCGATTCCGCCAGTCCGTCCTCCAGCAATGAGAATCGCCGCCCGGCAATCACCTGAACCCGTTGCGCTGCCGAGTGCCCGCTATCGACCACACCGATTCGCAACTCAGGCTTCATGCAGCACCGTTTTCGAAATGAGCACACCATCGAGCAATTCAAAGCGCAGGTCGGCATCGGCCAGGGTCGACGGACGATGGCTGATCAGAATCCGCGTGCGTCCGGCAAACAAGCGGTCGATGGCTTCGATCACCTCGCGTTCAGTGGTTTCGTCGACTGCCGAGGTGGCTTCGTCCAGCACCAGAATCAGCGGATCCTGCAACAGCGCCCGGGCAATCGCGATGCGCTGTTTCTGCCCGCCGGACAACTGCTGACCGCGCTCGCCCAACGGGCTGTCGAGACCTTCGGGCAATGACGCGATCAGGCTGTCGAGTTGCGCCAGCCGTGCGACTTCGGCGATGGCTTCGCGGCTGGCGTCCGGCACCGCGTAAGCCAGGTTGTCGGCGAGGCTTCCACGAAACAGCACGATGTCCTGACTGACCACGGCGATGCGTCGACGCAGTTCGAACAACTCCAGTTCACGCAGATCCACTTCGCCGAGCAGCACTCGTCCGGATTGCGGATCGTGATGCCGTTGCAGCAGATCGATCAGCGTCGATTTGCCGACGCCGGAGCCGCCACTCAAGGCGACTTTCAAACCGTAGGGAATCGTCGCCTCGATGCCACTCAACGTGCTTGGACGGCCCGGATGGCTGAAGTGCACCGCATCGAAACGCAGCGCCCCCGAAGTCGGAAACGGTTTCGGCGTGACCGGTGAAAACACCGTGGGTTCTTCGCCGCGCAACTCCATGACCCGACCGAGGCTGACGGTCATGCGCTGGATCGCCACGTACAGTCCCAACAGGCTCTGCACCGGTCCGACCGCCATTCCCAGATAGGTGGAAAACGCGATCAGCGCGCCAAGTTGCCAAGTACCCTGCACCACCCAATAACCACCGATCAAAAACGCGCAGGCACGGGACAGCGAGGTCAACGTGCCGGGCACGGCCTGGGTGAAAAACTCGGTGACTTGCAGGCGCAACAACTGATTCATATAGCCCTGCCCGAGGTTTTCCAGGCGCCGCGCTTCACGCTGCTGCTGGCCGGCGGACTGGATGAATTTCATCACCGGCAGGGTCTCGACCATAAATGACGACATGTCTGCCGAACGCTCACGCAACTGCCGCACATCACGCTCGACCTTGCGCCGCATCCAGCGCAGCCACAGCACGTCGAGCGGAATCAGCACCAGCGCCAGCAGCGACAGTTTCCACGACAGGGTGAACAGCATCGCGATCGCCACCACCAGGCCGATCACACTCGATACCGCCGAGAACAACGAGTCCACGGCGAAGCGTTGAATCTCCGCCACATCGCCGTCGAGCCGCGACATCAAATCACCGATCCGCCGCTGGCCGTAGAAGCTCGGCGACAGCTTCTGCAAATGCCGGTAAAGGTCATCGCGCAGGGCAAACAGAATCCGCCCGGACAGCCGCGTGTGCAGATAGCGGTTGATCCCTGATAACGCCGTGCCGAGCAGGCCGGCGATGATCATCAGCACCGCGATCATGACCAGCATCGGAAAGTTGCGCGCCAGCAAGCCGTCGTCGATCAGCAGTTTGACCAGCCACGGCTGCACCAGCACCAGCAGCGACGCGCACACCGACAGTCCGAGCAGGCCGACAATCGCAAGCCGCTGCGGCCGCACAAACCCATACAACCAACGCAACGCCGCTTGCAGCGCGGCGGGGTTGTGGCTGTCGATCAGCCGCACGAACAGGCGCTGCATCACGGGCGCAACTGTTTGAGTTTGCGGTACAGGGTCGCGCGGCTGATGCCCAGAGCGTTGGCCGCAGCCGAGACATTGCCCCGATGGGTGTCGAGGGACTGGCGGATCATCTCCAGTTCGTTCTCGCGAATGCTGCCGGTCTGGGGTTTCTCGGTGGCGCAGAGTTCGTCGAGCATGCTGTCGGGCAGGTGATCGAGGGTCAGCAGCGTTTCCCCCGGCTCGCGCATCGCCAGCGCGGTACGCAGCACCATTTCCAGTTGGCGGATGTTGCCCGGCCAGTGATACGCGCCGAGCAGGCGATTGAGGTCGTCGTGCAGCACGGCGTTCGGTGCGTCGAGCTTGCTCAGCAGCCGAGTGACCAGCGCGCTGAAGTCATCGCGCTCGCGCAGGGCCGGAAGCATCACGCTGATGCCGTTGACCCGGTAGAACAGGTCTTCGCGAAACTGTTTGTCCTCGACCTGACGCTTGAGGTCGCGGTGGGTGGCGCAGATCAGCGCGACGTCGATATCCTGCTCTTCCCCGGCCCCCAGCGGCGCGACTTTACGATCCTGCAAAACGCGCAGCAGCCGCGCTTGCAGGGCCAGCGGCATGTCGCCGATTTCATCGAGAAATAGCGTGCCGCCATGGGCCTGTTGCAGACGTCCGATCATGCCGCCCCGACGCGATCCGGTGAAGGCACCTTCGCGATAGCCGAACAGTTCCGACTCGATCAGGCCTTCGGGAATTGCTGCGCAGTTCACGGCCACAAACGGTTTGTCGCTGCGGCTGCCGGCCAGGTGCAGGGCGCGGGCGATCACTTCCTTACCGGTGCCGGTCTCGCCAAGCAGCAACACCGGCAATTCATTGGCCAGACCTTGGCGGGCCATGCGCAGGGCACGGGCATAACGGACGTTGTTGCCGGCCAGTGCTTCCAGATCGGGTTGCGCCTTGGCGGTTTTCGCCACGCTGCGCGGCGGGCCGCCGAGGTTGACCGAACGCGCCGGGGCTCGCAGGGTCTTGTAGAAAAATTCGCCCTTGGCGGTCTGCACACTGCCGACACCGCCCTGTTGCAGACGGGTCAGCAACTGCACGCCATCGACCCCGAGAAATTCCTCGCAGCGCTTGCCGACCAGTGCCGAACGCTCGGCCCGCAGCAACTGGCAGGCCTGGGCGCTGACCGCCAGAATCTGCCCGCCGAGACTGACTGCGAGCAGGCCTTGCCACGGCGATTCCAGATACTGCCGGCGACTGTGAAAGGCGAGGACGATCTGATCGGGAAAGCTGTTGTTGAACACCCGGCTCTCGATCTGGCTGACCGCCATGCTCAGCAGCGCGGTGCTGTCGTGAACGCGGCCCAAGGGGCCTTCGCGGGTCAGGTCGAGGACGCCAAGAATTTCGCCCTGAGGGCAATGGATCGGCACCGAGGTGCAGGAAAAATCGGTGAGACGGTCGAGGTAATGTTCGCCGCAATCGATCAGGGTGGGGCGCGCCTCGACCAGCGCCGTGCCGAGGGCGTTGGTGCCACGGGCGGCTTCGCTCCAGCAGGCGCCGAGGGTGATGTCCTGCAGACCGCTGCCCTTGAGCCGGTCGGCCCGTCCCTCGACGGCGAGGATGGTGGCGTCGGAATTGGCGAGGATGATCAGGCCTTCCTTGCCCTGACGTTCGGCCAGGTAATCGATGGCCGGTATCGCCGCATCGATCAGCAGGCGATTGCTCGCCAGCAATACATCGAGACTGGCGCTCGATTCCAGCGCCAGCTCATGCTTGCCATTGAAATGCACGCCGTGGCTCAGGCTGCGCCGCCACGAAGCATCGATCTCCGCACGCAACACGCCATCCGGGACTTGCCCTTCGAGATGGAGTTTTTCCCGGGCCAGCCGGGCTTCGTGGTGAGACTTGGGATCGGTTGTTTTTATAAGAGTCATCAAGCGCTCCGGAGCGGTCCGCTTTGCGCTTCTTTACTTCAGCGCCCTGACGCCAATGTTTACGTTAACGTCAGGGAGATGGCAAGCACCGTAGGGCGCTAGTGTTCCAGCAGGCGGACCGGCTCAACATTCTTCGCGAGCAAGCTCGCTCCGACAGGGACTGGCATTGAACACAAATACTGAATTCAAATCGGTCATCTGTGGGAGCGAGCTTGCTCGCGAAAGCGATTGATCAATCAACTCGACTATCAGGGTTGCCAAACCTCGCCACTTACGAAAAATGCCCGGGCATTGTCTTCGAGACTTTCCAGGTGATAACCGCCCTCCTGCACGATCAGGCATGGCAGGCCCAGGCTGCGGATTCGCTCACCCAATGCTGCAAAGCCTTCACGGGTGACGGCGACTTTGCTTTGCGGATCCAGCTCATAGATATCAAAACCCAGCGACAGCACCAGCACCTCGGCGCCGAACTCACGTACCGCGTTCAATGCGACGTCCAGTTGCCCGAGGAAATCCGCTTCGCTTGATCCATGAGCCATCGGCAGGTTGAGGTTAAAACCCGCTCCTGCGCCGCTGCCGCGTTCGTCGGCGAACCCGGCGACGCCCGGATAGAAGTTGGTCGGATCGCCATGCACCGAGACGTAAAGGACGTCATCGCGGTCGTAGAAAATTTCCTGGATGCCTTGGCCGTGGTGCATGTCGGTGTCGAGCACGGCGACTTTATCGAACTTGTCGCGCAACACCTGCGCCGCCACCGCCGCGTTGTTCACGTAGCAAAAACCGCCCGCTGCTTCGGCCCGGGCGTGATGCCCCGGTGGACGGCACAGCGCATAAGCCGCCGGCTCGCCATCGATCAATGCCTGAGCCCCCGCCACTGCGCTTTGCGCCGACCAGTAGGCCGAGCGCCAGGTCTGTTCGCCGACCGGGCAACTGCCGTCCGCCAGATAGCACGCCGCCTGGGCGAGGATGCCGCGCAGGGCGTTGGGCTCACGGACGAAAATGTTCGACATCACCTCGTCGCCCCAGTCTTCGGGGATTTCCTTCCAGCGTGCATGGGCTTCCTGAAGGAACGTCAGATAAGGCGCGCCATGCACCGCCAGCAACGGCGCGAGGCCGGCATCGGCGGGCTGCTCGACACTGAAGCCCAGACCGTGGGCCGCCTGCACCAGGCGCTGCGCACGCTCGGGGACTTCCTGCGGCGTACGCATCTGCCCGCGCGAGTAATAGCTGCGTGGATGGTGGAGCAATTGTTCGGGATGGAAAAAACTGCGCATGGTTCAGGCTCCCTGTTCGATTCGTCCGGCGCGGGCCAGCACGGCGTTGAGCAATACATCAGTGCCCTGCTTCACGTCTTCGGGCAACACATCTTCGGCTTCGTTGTGGCTCAGGCCACCCACGCACGGGATGAACACCATTGCCGTCGGGCAGTAACGCGCCAGGTGAATCGCGTCATGCCCGGCGCCGCTGACAATCGACTGCTGAGCGTAGCCCAGCGCATCCACCGCCTCTTGCACCGCCGCGACGCATTCGGCGTCGAACGGCGTGGCCGGGCTGGTCCAGTGCGGGGTAATCGTCAGGTTCAGGCCTCGGCCATCGGCAATCGCCTGCAAGCGGGCGCGCACTTGTTGCTCCATGGCAGCAATCGCTTCGTCACGGTGATGACGCAGATCGACGGTGAAATTCACCAGCCCCGGAATGGTGTTGCGCGAGGACTTGTTGATGCTCAACTCGCCGACCGTGGTCAGGCCCTCCGGCGCAAAATCCGTGGCCAGACCTTCGATTGCCTGGATCATCCGCGCAACACCGTACAACGCATCTTTGCGCAACGGCATTGGCGTGGTGCCGGCGTGGGCGGCCATGCCCTCCACGCGCACGTCGAGCCAGCGGATCGCCTGACCGCCCGTGACCACGCCGATGCTTTTGGCGTTGTCTTCAAGGATCGGACCTTGCTCGATGTGCGCCTCAAAATACGCATCCACCGCGCCGCCCAACGGACGCTCACCGGCGTAACCGGTACGCTGCAAAGCCTCGGCAACGCTGATGCCATCGATATCGCGCACCGCCAGCGCGGCGTTCAGATCCATGATCCCGGTGAACACTGCCGAGCCGAACATGGCCGGAGTGAAGCGTGCGCCTTCCTCGTTGGTCCACACCGCCACTTCCAGCGGTTTGCGGGTCTGGATGTTGAGGTCGTTGAGGCAACGCACCACTTCCAGCCCGGCGAGCACGCCGTAGACACCGTCGAAACGTCCGCCTTCGGGCTGGGTGTCGAGGTGGCTGCCCATCATCACCGGCGCGGCGTCCGGATCGGTGCCGGCGCGTCGGGCGAACAAGTTGCCGATGGCATCCACACTCAAGGTCATGCCGGCTTCGCGGCACCAGTGGGCGAACAGTTCGCGGCCGGCCTTGTCTTCATCGCTCAACGCCAGACGGCAGCTGCCGCCTCGGGCTGTCGCACCGATTTCGGCCATGGCCATCAGGCTCGCCCACAGGCGTTCGCCATTGATTTTCAACATAAGGTTCTCCTGAAATTCCGGGTCAGGCACGGGCCATTTCCGCGCGATGGGCACTGGCGTGACGACGGGCGAGAGACAGCACGCAGACCAGCGAAATACCGGCGATCAGGCTGTAGAACACCGCCATCGGCCACCATTGCCCGGTGAACTTGTGCGCGAGCATCGTGCCGATCAGCGGCGTCAGACCACCGGCCACCGCGCCGCAGATCTGATAGGCCAGCGAGATTGCGGTGTAGCGCACGCGGGTCTCGAACATGCCGCTGACGTAACCGGCGATCACCGCGTAGAACGACGCCATGCACACCACCGCCAGCGCGATGCCGAGGATGATCAGCGGCGCCTGGGCCGAACTGACGAGCACGAACATCGGATACGGCGAGGCCATCGCCAGCAGCGAAACCAGGCACAGGAAACGCGTCGCGCCGATCTTCTGCGCCGTCCATGCGGCCAGCGGCTGAATGCAGAACTGGATGATCGCGACGAAGAACAGGCATTCGAGAATCAGCGAACGTGGCAGCGCCAGTTGCTGAGTGGTGTAGGCGATCATGAAGGTATTGGTGAAATACACCCCGGCGATGCCCAGCGTGTTGGCACCGATGCACAGCAACAGCGGACGCCACGCGGTGCGCAAGACTTCCATCACGGGGGCCTGTTCTTTCTTGATCTGTTTCGTGGCCTGCTCGCGGCTGGCGAGGAATTCCGGCGACTCGTTCACGCCCAGACGAATCGCCAGGCCTACCAGCAGCAACAGCGCACTGGCGAGGAACGGCAGACGCCAGCCCCAGCTCATCAGGTCTGCTTCGGGCAAGCGGGTCACCGCGCTGAAGGCCAGCAGCGACAGAATCAAACCCGCCGGGCTGCCCAGTTGCGCGAACGACGCGAAGAAGTTGCGCCGGCCCTTCGGCGCATGCTCGCCGGCCATCAACACCGCCCCGCCCCACTCGCCGCCGACGGCGATGCCCTGGACGATGCGCAGCAGAATCAGCAGCACCGGCGCCGTCGCGCCAATCTGCGCGTAAGTCGGCAACAGACCGATGCACACCGTGACCACGCCCATCATCAGCAGCGTGATGATCAGCGATTTCTTGCGGCCGATGCGGTCGCCGATATGGCCGAAAATGATCCCGCCCAATGGCCGGGCAAAGAAGCCCACGGCGAAGGTCCCGAACGCGGCCATGGTGCTGAACAGCGGATCGTCGGAGGGAAAGAACAGCGCGCCGAACACCAGTGCGGCGGCGGTGGCGTAGATGTAAAAGTCGTACCACTCGATCATGGTGCCGATGAAGGCTGCGGCCGCCGCACGGCGCGGCTGGTTCGAAGCGTGGGGCTTCATGGGGTCGGGCTCCTTTGATTGTTTTTTTGGCAGGAGGAAAACGCTGATTCCAGGGCACTCTGGCGGTGCCTGTCGTGGGGTGATTTATCGTCCCGGGGCTATGATTAGTCAATTTTCTATTTATTATTCCGATTATTACCTCACCTTATAATCGAGAATCGCCATGGCCGAACGC
The DNA here is from genome assembly GCF_056626735.1 of Pseudomonas sp. 1. Lineage (NCBI taxonomy): Bacteria > Pseudomonadati > Pseudomonadota > Gammaproteobacteria > Pseudomonadales > Pseudomonadaceae > Pseudomonas > Pseudomonas sp. 1. Next base: position 114,383 of record NZ_JBWXMQ010000018.1, read on the forward strand.
GACGTACAACGCCTGCTTAACGACCGCTTGGACTGGAATCTTTTGCGCACCTTCCGGGTGATCGGCCAGGAGCTGAGCATCAGCCGCGCCGCCGCGCGCCTGCACTTGACCCAACCGGCGGTGAGCCAGGCGCTCAAGCGCCTGGAGGAGCAACTGGGTCGCCAGTTGATCGCCCGGCGCGGCCCGCGATTTGCCCTCACTGAAGTCGGCGAGCAGATCTTCGAACTGGCCGGCGAGATCTACGGGCAAATGTCCCAGGTCAGCAGCCTGCTGGAACAACCGGCCGATGAAGTGATCGGCAAGGTTCGACTGCTGATCATCAGCCGGATCTTTTCCGAGCGCTTCGATGACTTCCTCGCTGACTTTCATCGGCAGTATCCACGGGTAGATCTGGAGGTGGACGTGATGCGCAGTTCGGACATCGTCAGTGCCCTTCAGGAGAAAACCGCGACCCTCGGCCTGAGCCTTAATCGCCGCCCGCAACCGCGTCTGGAACAGCGTCTGTTCCTGCGTCAGCGTTATGCATTTTTCTGCGGCAAACACCACGCGCTGTTCGGCCGAAAGGACATCGGCGAAGGCGATTTGCAGCGGGAAAATTTCGTCAGTTTCACCAGTGACCAAATTGGCGGGATGCTTTCGCCGCTGACGATTTTCCGCGATCAACAGGGCTTCAGCGGACGCATCGTTGCTTCATCGCCGAGCCTGGAAGAAGTGCGGCGACTGGTGATCGCCGGGTTCGGAATCGGTTGTTTGCCGGAGCACGTGGTAGCGGCAGACGTCGAGGCCGGATTGCTCTGGCGCCTGCCGCCCCACGAGGGGATTGCCGATGTCGACATTCATCTGTTGTGGAACCGCGACCAGCGCATGAGCCGCGCCGAGACGCTGTTCATCGAGCGATTGCAGGCCTGTCTGGCGGATCAGTAACCGAGCAGTCGATCCACGCGGTTGAGCAGCGGTTCACCGGCATTCAGACGGCGGAAGTTCTCGGCGATCTGTTCGGCGATGCAGTCATGAGACGCCGCCGAAGCCATGTGCGGGGTGATGGTCACGCCCGGGGTTTTCCACAATGGATGGTCAGCGGGCAGCGGTTCCTGTTCGAAGACATCGAGCAGCGCACCGCGCAGTTTTCCACGGGCCAGCACCTGTTGCAGATCGTCGATGTTCAGGTGCCCGCCGCGCCCGACGTTGACCAGTGCCGCGCCGTTGGCCAGACGCTCAAAGGTCTGGCGATTGAGAATGCCGCGCGTCTCGTGGGTGAGTGGCAACAGGTTGATCAGCAACTCCACGCCGTCGAGAAATGAATTGAAAGCTTCAGTGCCGTCGAAGGTCTGCACGCCCGATAAATCCTTTTTGCTGCGCGCCCAGCCCCGCACCTCGTAACCGGCGCTGGCCAGGTCTTGGGCAATCGCGCTGCCGAGCGAACCGAGCCCCATCACGCCGATTCGGAACTGATGGGCCGGGCGTTGCAGCGGTCGTTCCCAATGCTGTTGGCGCTGCTGCTCAAGGACTTGATCGAAGCCGCGATGATAGTGAATCACCGCCCAGCGCACGTACTCGGTCATGCCCTGGCGGTGACCAAGATCGACCACCCGGCACACCGGCAGGTCCGGGCACGACGGATCGTGCTCCAGGTGATCGATACCGGCTGCAACCGAGTGAATCACTTGCAGGTTGGGTAACGCGGCAAGACTGCCCGGCAGCGGAAACCAGCACGCCGCGATCTGCGCATTCACCGCCCGGGGATCATCGGCCAGCACCGCCGAGAGCTGCGGCGCACGGCTGGCAAAGGCTTCCTGCAATTGCTTGAGCAACAGCGAGTCGCGGGACATCAGTGCAACGGTGTTCATGACAGATAGGACTCGCGCTGGGATTCGATCAGGGTCAAGGCGGCCTCCCAGGCCAGGTCGATGATGTTGTCCTGTTCATCGCGGTCGAACTGTTCGGCGGTGTGGGCACAGACTTCCGGCGACGGGAAATGCAGCTCGCAACCGCCGGCAAGCGCCTGTACTTGCGCCTGGCAGGCACGCTCCAGAAAGTGGATTTCCTGGAATGCCTGGGCTACGCCGGAACCGCCGACCAGCAAGCCGTGATTGCGCAGGATCATCGCGCGATGCGGGCCGAGGTCGGCGATCAACCGCTCACGTTCATCCAGCGACAGCGCGATGCCTTCGTAGGTGTGATACGCCAGTTTTCCGTAGAACTTCAATGCATGCTGACTGATCGGCAGCAGGCCTTGTTTCTGCGCAGCGACGGCCATGCCGGCGGCGGTATGGGTATGGATCACGCAGTTCAGATCCGGGCGCGCCATGTGGATCGCCGAGTGGATCACGAACCCGGCGGCGTTGACCCGATGCCCGGCGTATTCAGGGTCGACGATGCGTCCGTCCTGATCGATGCGCACCAGATCGGAAGCACGCATGCGGTCAAAGATCACGCCGTAGCGATTGATCAGGAAATGATGCTCCGGCCCCGGAATCCGCAGGGTGATGTGCGTGTCGATCAGGTCGGTCATGCGAAAGTGCGCAATCAAGCGGTACAGCGCAGCGAGCTCGCAACGGGCTTGCCATTCGATCGGGTCAATGTGGGCGGGTTTACTCACGAATACACCTCTTTGTTGGTATGAAGGACGACCGGGTTGGCCCGCAGACGAGCGAGGCCACAGACACCGATCAGCGACAAGGCCGACAGCAGCGTGAAGAACACCGCCAATGGCAGCCACTGCCCGGAAAACTTGCTGGCCAACAGCGTGCCGATCAGCGGCGTGGTACCGCCAGCGACCGCGCAGCTCAGTTGATAAGCGATGGAGATGCCCGAATAGCGCAGGTGCACCGGGAAGGCCTGGGTCATGTACCCGGCGATCACCGCGTACAGGGCTGAGAGGATCACCACCGCGACGGCGATGCCGAGGGTCATCAACAGGATGTTCTGAGTGCCGACCAGCAGGAACATCGGGTACGGCGTGACCATGCACAGCAGCGCCACCAACATCAGGAATCGCCCTTCGCCGATGCGCTCGGCGAGCAGCGCCGACAACGGTTGCGAGAGCAATTGAATGATCGTCACCAGGAACAGGCAGTCGAGAATGGTCGAGCGCGGAATGCCCTGATATTGGGTGACGTAGGTGATCATGAAGGTGTTGGTGAAGAAGAATCCCGCCGAGCCGATGGTGACGGCGGCGGCCGCGAACAGGATCTGACGCCAGCACTGGCGAATCACGTCTTTCACCGGGTATTTGGCGGTTTCGTTGTTGTCCCTGGCCTTGGCGAATTCCGGCGATTCATGCACACCGGAGCGGATCATCAAACCGACCATCATCAACACGCCGCTGGCCAGAAACGGCAGACGCCAGCCCCAGGCGAGAAAGTCTTCCGGGGACAGCGACGTCACCAGTCGGAACGCGATCAACGCCAGCAGTAAACCTGCCGGGCTGCCGAGCTGGGCGAACGAGGCGTAGAAGGTTTTGCGTTTGGCCGGAGCGTGCTCACTGGCCATCAACACCGCTCCGCCCCACTCGCCGCCGACGGAGATGCCCTGAATCAGACGAAGAACAATCAGACCGATGGGCGCCCAGATGCCAACGCTGGCGTAGCTCGGCAACAGACCGATTCCGGCGGTGGCCAGCCCCATCAGCGCCATCGTGACCAGCAGCATTTTCTTGCGGCCCAGACGATCGCCCAAATGACCGAACACCATACCGGCCATCGGCCGGGCGATGAAGCCAACAGCGAAACTGCCGAACGCGGCGAGCGTGCTGGTCACCGGGTCGCTGCTGGGAAAGAACACTTGCCCGAGCACCAGCGCGGCGGCGGTGGCGTAGATATAGAAATCGTAGAATTCGATGGTCGTGCCAATGAAGGCAGCGGCCGCGGCGCGACGCGGCTGAGCGGTGGTGTGCATGCAAGAACCCTGTGTATTTATAGTTTTAGGCAGGTGTCGAGGCGGGTGACAGTCGCGCTCTGTGGCGCTTGTGGGCTTTATCGCTTCCGTGACAGGATTAGTCAATTTTCAATAACTTATCTTTACTATTAGCGTGGCTACTACATGACTTCTTCCGCTAATCCCTGGGTCGGACGGCGTTTTCTCAATGATCGGCTGGACTGGAACCTGCTTCGCACCTATCTGGTGATCGGGCAAGAAGGCAGCATGAGCCGCGCCGCCGCCCGATTGCACATCACCCAGTCGGCGGTCAGTCAGGCATTGAAACGTCTCGAAGAACAACTGGATTGTGTGCTGATTGCGCGCAGCGGACGGCGCTTTGATCTGACGGAAACCGGGGAAGAAGTCCTGCGAATTGCGACGGATATCTACGGTGACATCTCCCGTTTGGGCACCGTGGTCGAGAACCGCCATGACGACGTGGTGGGCAAGATCCGTATCCTCACCGTCAGTGGTGTCCAGGCGCGGCATTACGATGAGTTTCTTGCGGACTTCCACGAGACTCATCCAAAAATCGAGCTGGAAGTCGAGGTGATGGGCAGTTCGAACATCATCAGTTCGCTGCTGCAGAAGACCGCTACGGTGGGAGTGGGATTGTGTCGTTTACCGCAGCCGAGGCTGGAACAACGGGTTTTGTTTCGTGAGCGCTATGCGTACTTTTGCGGGCAGCGCCATCGACTGTTCGGGCAGCAGAATCTGACGCTGGAGCAATTGGCGGCGGAGAACTTTGTCAGCTTCACCAGCGATCAGCTCGGCGGCAATCTTTCGCCGTTGACGCTGTTTCGTGACCAGCAAGGATTTACCGGCAAGATCGTCGCTTCCTCCACCAGTTTCGAAGAGATTTATCGTTTGATCTGCGCAGGGTTCGGGATTGGCTGTCTGCCGACCCACCTGGTACGAAGGGATGTCGAACAAGGTTTGCTATGGAGCTTGCCGCCGGAAGACGGAGTGGTGGATTTCGATATCCAGCTGCTGTGGAATCGCGAACAGAAGATGACGCAGGCGGAAACGGTGTTCCTCGACAGCTTCCAGCACATGCTCAGCTTGCGTGAGCCTGTGCTGTGAAGCTGCGATGGATTACACGTGTGGATCGCCCGGCGCCTTGGTCGGCGCAGCGTATTGAGGTTTGAGGTGGCCGTCCTGATCGAGTAGCCAGGCGTCCATGATCTGCCGCACCACGGGACCTGCGACTCGACCACCGGCCTCGCCGTTTTCGATCATCACCGAAATCGCGATTTTCGGATGCTCGGCCGGGGCAAAACCGACGAACAAGGCGTTGTCACGATGGCGCTCAAGGGTTTTCTCGCGGTTGTAGCGCTCGCCCTGCTTGATCGCCACTACTTGCGCCGTACCACTCTTGCCGGCGATGCGGTATTGCGCGCCGGCCGCCGCCGCACGTGCGATACCTCGGGCGTCGTGCATCACCATCTGCATACCGTGGTTGACCTGGTCCCAGTCACGCGGGTCCTTGAGCAGGATGTTCGGCATCGGGTGTTCGTCCACCGGCGCCACACCGTCGACGGTCTTGGCCAGGTGCGGACGGTTCCAGATGCCCTTGTTGGCAATCAGCGCAGTGGCTTGAGCCAGTTGCAGCGGCGTGACTTGCATGTAGCCCTGGCCGATGCCGAGGATCACGGTTTCGCCGGGGAACCAGGCTTGCCGACGCGTGGCGCGCTTCCAGGCCTGGGACGGCATCAGACCGGGCGACTCCTCGAACATGTCGAGCGAGACTTTCTCGCCGAGGCCGAACATCGCCATGTAGTCATGCAGGCGGTCGATGCCGAGCTTGTGCGCCAGGTCGTAGAAGTAAGTGTCGTTGGAGCGCATGATCGCTGCATCCATGTCCACCCAGCCATCGCCACTGTGGTTCCAGTTGCGGTACTTATGATCGAAGTCCGGCAGTTGGTAATAGCCAGGATCGAAGACCCGGGTTTGTGGCGTGACGACACCGGCGTCGAGGCCAGCGATGGCCACCTCCGGCTTGATCGTCGAACCGGGCGCGTACAGGCCTCGCAGCACGCGGTTGAACAGCGGACGGTCGATGGAGTCACGCAGCGCGGAATATTCCTTGGAGCTGATACCGGTCACGAACAGATTGGGGTCGAAGCTCGGGTTGCTGACCATGGCCAGCACTTCGCCGGTCGACGGGTCCAGCGCAACCACTGAGCCCCGACGGTCGCCCAATGCGGCTTCGGCGGCTTCTTGGAGCTTGATATCAAGGCTGAGGACGATGTTTTTGCCGGGTATCGGGTCGGTGTGTTTCAGGACCCGCAGAACGCGGCCTTGAGCATTGGTCTCCACTTCCTCGTAACCGACGTGGCCGTGCAGTTGTGGCTCGTAGAAGCGCTCGACACCGGTCTTGCCGATCGATTGGGTGCCACGGTATTCGACGGAATCGAGGGTCTTGGATTCTTTCTCGTTGATGCGGCCGACGTAGCCAATCGAGTGTGCGAAGTGTGCGCCAAGTGGATAGTTACGAACGAATTGCGGCTCGACATCCAGGCCTGGCAGACGGAACTCGTTGACTGCCAGCACGGCGATTTGTTCTTCGGTCAGTTCATAGAACAGCGTTACGGGTGTAAACGGATGGCGCGACTGCTTCATGGCCTTGTCGAAGACTGTTCGGTCTTCGGGTGGCAGGTGCAGGAGGCTAATGACCTCGTCCAGCTCCTGGTTGACGTCAGTCGCACGTTCTCTTGTGATCGTCAGGTTATAGCTGGGACGGTTATCGGCCAGCAACACGCCATTGCGATCGTAGATCAGGCCACGTGTCGGCGGGATCGGCAGGACATGGACGCGGTTGTTTTCGGAGATGGTCGAGTGATAGTCGAACTCGACGACTTGCAGGATGTACAGGCGCACAACCAGGGCGCAACTGACGGCGAAGACGAACAAGGCACAGGCGATCAGGCGTTTGTTGACCAGTCGTGTCTCTTTTTCGTGATCCTTGATAGGGATGGGTTCGGGCATTTCTGCAGCCACTCTTTGACAAAAATGAGCGCCGATCCTTGGGCGTGACATCAGTCCGTTAAAAAACGAGCTGCACCATACCAAAAACCGGGCGGTCATTTCAGAGGGATTTCCCCAATGGTTGCTGTTACGACGGTCGAGCACTTTCCTGCGGGCAAAACAAAACCCCAAGTGCTTTCGCAATTGGGGTTTCGGAATTT
>NZ_JBWXMQ010000019.1:0-120646 GCF_056626735.1 Pseudomonas sp. 1
GCATTATGCGGGCTTTTTTTGTTGCGGCTGATTCTTGACACTGGCCGGTCACGTTCTCTAGGATGCCGCTCATGCGCCGATTTAAACAGCTACTTGCGGGGCGCCAGGTGACTATTCTTCAGTTGCCGTCAGAAGCCGGAACAGGGCTTCGAAATACCGCTAAAGCGCTGGTTCGGTGTTGCCTCTCACCTGCCATGCAGACTTTTGAGGCAGAGACACGACACGATGAATGCACTACGCCCTCCAGCACGTCCCGCGCCGATCACGGCACACATCACCCAGCGCAATCCGAAAATCCTGCTTGGCGGCAAACATCAGCCGACGCTGTTGCGTTATCTCGATGGCTGGCCACGTCGCAGCGGCGGTCCTGCCGCATTTCTGATCCAGTTTGTCGAAGACGGTGAGTCGCTGGCGCGTTTTGCCGATGACAGCTTCGATCTGGCCGTCATTCAGGCTCCGAGTCTTGAAGAAGCGCCGGAAATGATTCGCCAACTGACCCGCGTCGCACGCCAGGGCCTGATTACCCGGCGCTGAGCGTCAGGGATATTCGATCGCCACGATGTAGACGAACTGTTCGCCGGTCGGCGTCTGTACTCGCACTTCAGCATCCAGCGCCTTGCCGATAAGGGCGCGGGCCAGTGGTGAGTCGATGCTGATCAGGCCGAGTTTCAGGTCCAGTTCGTCCGGGCCGACGATGCGATAGCGCGACTGTTTGCCGTCCTCGTCTTCGATGGTCACCCAGGCGCCGAAATAGACCTTGTTCGGATCACTCGGTTTTTCGCTGACCACTTTGAGCGCTTCAAGGCGTTTGGTGAGAAAACGCACGCGACTGTCGATCTCGCGCAGCATTTTCTTGCCGTAGGTGTACTCGGCATTTTCCGAACGATCACCCTGAGCCGCTGCCTCGCTGACCGATTGCGTCACTTGCGGACGGCGCACATGCCACAGCTCATGGAATTCGGCCCGCATCCGCGCTTCACCCTCAGGGGTGATCAGCGCGGTGCCAGCGGTGCGGGGAGGGCGATAACGGCTCATGGCAAGTTCTTTTGAGGGAGACGGCTGGAGTCTATCAACCCTCACGCAACACTGTCAGCGGGCTGGCGTTGAGCGCACGCCGTGTGCCGAACACCCCGGCGCCACCAATCAGCGCCGCGCCGATCAACGGCAACAGCAGCAACCACGGATGGGGATGCCAAGGCAGATCGAAGGCGAAGCGATACAGCACCAGGCTCACCACTTCCGAACCGATGGCCGCGAGCAATCCGCTGACCGCGCCGAGCAAGCCGAACTCGATCCGTCGCGCCTTGATCAACAATTGCCGCTCGGCACCCAGCGCACGCAAAAGCGCCCCCTGGCGAATGCGTTCATCCAGCGTTGCCTGCAACCCTGAAAACAACACCGCCATCCCCGCCGCCAACACAAACAACAGCACATACTCCACCGCCAGGGTGACTTGGGCGAGGATGCTGCGCAGCTGTTCGAGCAAGGCTTCGACCTGCAGGATGGTCACCGCCGGAAACGCTCGCGACAACTCGACAATCTGCTGATCGTGGCCGGGCGCCAGATAGAAGCTGGTCAGGTAAGTCGCCGGCAGATCCTTCAAGGTGCCGGGCTGGAAGATCATGAAGAAGTTCGGCTGGAAGTTGTCCCAGTTGATCTCCCGCAGACTGGTGACCTTCGCCTCGCGATTGACCCCGCCGACGCTGAACACCATGTGATCGCCCAGTTTGAGTTTCAGGCTTTCGGCCACTTTGCCTTCGACCGAAACGCCCGGAACGTCATCCGAAGGTTGACCGGTCCACCACGAGCCGGCGGTGATTTTATTGCCCGCCGGCAGGTCGGCCGACCAGGTCAGGCTCAGGTCGCGCTGGATGGCACGGTCGCCGGCCGAATCCTTGCTGACGATCTGCTGCACCGCCTCGCCATTGATGCTGATCAGCCGTCCCGGCACCACCGGATACAACGGCGCGGCCTGGGCCGAGACATTGATCAGGTGATCGGTGAAGGCCTGTTTGTCCGCCGGCAGGATGTTCAGAGCGAAGTAGTTGGGTGCGTTTTTCGGCAACTGGTTTTGCCAAGTGTCGAGCAGTTCGCCGCGCAGCAGTGCAATCAAAGCCATGGACAGCAGAATCAGCCCGAAGGCCAATGACTGGCCAGCCGCCGCCAAAGGATGGCGCAACAACTGACCCAGACCAAGCCGCCACGGCAGGGACGCGCGTGCGAGCAGGCGACGCAGACTCTGCAGCAGCAACAGCAGCAAGCCGCCGAGCACCAGCGCGGCCACCACGCCACCGCCAAGCAGGGCGAATGTCAGCAGCAGGTCCAGACTCAGGCGCCACATGATCAGCCCAAGCGCGCCGAGTGCCGCGCCATAGACCATCCAGGTACTCGACGGAATCGGCAGCATGTCCCGGCGCAATACCCGCAATGGCGGCACGCGGCCCAGTGCGGCGAGCGGTGGCAGGGCGAAACCTGCCAGGGCGACCAGTCCGGTGCCGATTCCGGCGAGCGCCGGCAGCAAGCCACCCGGCGGTACGTCGGTCGGCAGCAGATCATGCAACAGCGCGAACAATCCCAATTGTGCGAGCCAGCCGAGCAGGGCGCCGCTGAGGCTGGCGAGCAGGCCGAGCACTGTCAGTTGCAGACTGAACAGCACCAGGGTTTCCCGGCGCGACAAGCCCAGGCAACGCAGCAGGGCGCTGGCATCGAAACGTCGACTGGCAAAGCGGTTGGCCGACAACGCCACCGCCACCCCCGCCAGAAGCACGGCGACCAGACTGGCCATGTTCAGATAACGTTCGGCCTTGCCCAGTGCGCCGCCGATCTGTCGGTTGCCGTCGCGGGCATCCTGAATCCGCTGGTTGGCGGCGAGGCCCGGTTTGATCAGTTGACGATAGGTTTCCAGCGCTTGCGGCTCACCGCGCCAGAGTTCGCGATAGCTCACCCGGCTGCCGGGTTGCACCACGCCGGTCGCGGCGAGATCGTCGAGGTTGATCATTACGCGTGGTGTGAGGCTGTAGAAGTTGCCCGCGCGATCGGGCTCGTAGGTCAGCACTCGCGTCAGTTTCAATGTCTTCATGCCGACGTCGATACTGTCGCCGATTTTCAGGTCCAGCGCCGTCAGCAGGCGTGCTTCGACCCAGGCTTCACCGGGCTGCGGCTCGCCTCCGGCTTCTTCCGTCGCGTAAGGGGCGGGGGCGCTTTTCAGCTCGCCGCGCAGCGGATAGGCGCGGTCGACAGCTTTGATGCTGGAGAGCTGAATGCCGTTGTCCGTAGCGATGACGCTGGAAAACTCCACCACCTGCGCATGGTCCAGCCGCAGCTCGGTGCCGCTCCGGATCTGCTCCGGTCGGGCTGGCGAGCTGCCTTCGAGCGACAGGTCGGCGCCGAGAAACTCGGTGGCGCGCAGCATCATTGCGCCGTTGAGGCGGGCGCCGAAATAACCGATCGCGGTACTCGCCGCCACCGCCACGACCAAGGCGAAAAACAGCACCCGCAGTTCACCGGCGCGGGCATCGCGCATCAGTTGGCGCAGGGCGAGACTGAACAGACGCAACAGCGGCAGACGTGCCATCAAGGCTCCAGAGGGGCGACCAACAGGCCGGCTTCAAGACGGATCAGGCGCCGGCACCGATGGGCCAGGCGTTCATCGTGGGTCACCAGCACCAGGGTGGTGCCGCGTTCCTTGTTCAATTCGAACAGCAAGTCACTGATGCGCTCGCCGGTGTGACTGTCGAGGTTGCCGGTGGGTTCGTCGGCGAACAGCACGTCCGGCTCGGCGGCGAAGGCCCGGGCAATTGCAACGCGTTGCTGCTCACCCCCGGAGAGTTGGCGCGGCGAGTGAGTCAGGCGCTGGCCGAGGCCGACCCGTTGCAGCAGTTCGGTGGCGCGGCTTCTGGCGTCTTTGCGGCCGTCGAGCTCCAGCGGCAGCATGACGTTTTCCAGCGCGTTGAGGCTGTCGAGCAACTGGAACGACTGAAAGACGAAACCCACATGCTCGGCACGAATGCGCGCGCGCTGGTCTTCGTCGAGATTGCTCAGGCCTTGCCCGGCGAGAGTCACTTCGCCGCTGCTCGGCAGGTCGAGGCCGGCAAGCAGACCCAGAAGGGTGGATTTGCCGGAACCGGACGCGCCGACGATGGCCAGGCTATCGCCCTTGTTCAGTTCCAGGCTGAGTTCGTGCAGGATGGTCAGTTCACCTTCCGCGCTGGGAACCACTTTGCTAAGGTTCTTCGCGGTGAGAATGCTTGCGCCCATGGAGAATCCGATGCGTGTGTGGTTTTTGAGTGCTGGCCTGGCCTTGATGTGCATGGCCCAGAACGCAGCGGCGGGTACAGTCCTGATCGTTGGCGATAGTATCAGCGCCGGTTTCGGACTGGATACCCGGCTGGGGTGGGTGTCGTTACTCGAACAGCGGCTCAAGACCGAAGGGTTTGACGACAAAGTGGTCAATGCGTCCATCAGTGGCGACACCAGTGCCGGAGGCCAGGCGCGGCTGCCTGCGCTGCTTGCAGAGCACAAACCGGAACTGGTGATCCTCGAATTGGGCGGCAACGATGGCCTGCGCGGAATGCCGCCCACGCAATTGCAACAAAATCTTGCTTCGATGATCGACAGCTCCCGGCAGAGCGGTGCCAAGGTGCTGTTGCTTGGCATGCAATTGCCGCCCAACTACGGCAAGCGCTACACCGATGCCTTTGCCGAGGTTTACGGCAAACTCGCCGAGGAGAAAAAAATCCCGCTGGTGCCATTTTTCCTCGACGGCGTGGGCGGGCATCCGGACCTGATGCAGGCCGACGGTCTGCACCCGGCAGCCGGGGCTCAGGGCAAGTTGCTGGAAAATGTCTGGCCGACGCTAAAACCGCTGCTATGAGGCTTTTCTAGCGGCAGGCTTTCGGCTAATGTGGCGCCCCCTTATTTGGAGCCCCCGATGCCGCGTCCTGCCTGGTCCCTGTTCGCCTACCAACTGATCGAGCCTGACGAACAGCTGGATCTGTTCGCCTGCCAGGAAGTGCGGGTGCATCTGGTGACCCGTCAACTGGAGCTCGGCGGCTCGGCAGACCGGACCCTGTGCGGCAGTCTGCTGCCGGCGCAACCGCGCTGGTCGAGCGTGGATCGCCGGGTGTTTCAGGATCAGCGCCTGTGCTCGCTGTGCCGGGCGATCCTTGAATCGCAGAAGCGCGGCACCTCGCCGATCTGGCCCGAGTTGCGTTTCGAGCTTTAAGCTCAGCCATCTCCGAATGCAGTCGGAGCTAGCGCCAGCTTCAATCATGAAGAGTGATGCCAGCCCATCGGCGCATCTCCCCGAATTCTCTGGGCGCGGTGTACAATCGCGTTCTTATTACCCTTGTCGATCTTGCGAAGGATTCTCCGGATGTTGCCGCGTTTTCCTGCCGTCACCCGCTGCCTGTCTCTTGCCGCCCTGTGCGTGGCCGGTCCCGTTGCCGCACTGGAGTTTCCCCTGCCACCGCCTGGTGAAGACATCATCGGCCAGGTGCAGGTGATCAAGGCCAAGTACGAAGACACCTTTGCCGATCTGGGCACCACTTACGATCTTGGCTATTCGGAAATGGTCGCGGCCAACCCGGGCGTCGATGCCTGGCTGCCGGGCGCCGGCACCGAAATCGTTCTTCCGACCCGCTTCATCCTGCCACCGGGCCCGCGTGAAGGCATTGTGATCAACCTCGCCGAATACCGCCTCTACTACTACCCGAAAGGCCGGAACGTGGTGTACACCTTCCCGCTGGGTATCGGTCGTGAAGGCTGGGGCTCGCCGATCGCCCACACCACGATCACTGCCAAGACACCGAATCCGACCTGGACGCCACCGGCCTCGATCAAGGCGGAACACGCCGCTGACGGTGATCCGCTGCCGAACGTGGTGCCGGCGGGTCCGGACAATCCGCTGGGTCCGTTCAAGTTCACTCTGGGCACGCCGGGCTACCTGATCCACGGCTCGAACAAGAAGTTCGGTATCGGCATGCGTACCAGCCATGGCTGTTTCCGCATGTTCAACAACAACGTGCTGGAAATGGCCAGCATGGTGCCGGTGGGTACTTCGGTACGAATCCTCAACGACGCTTACAAGTTCGGTCGCAGTGGCGGCAAGATCTATCTGGAAGCGCACACGCCGATCGACGACAAGGGCAACCCGTCGGTGGTCGACAAGCACACCGCCGTGATCAACGCGATGCTCAAGCGCGAAGACATCACCAACAACCTGCGCATGAACTGGGATGTGGTGCGTGATGTGGTGGCGGCCGAAGATGGCCTGCCCACCGAAATCGGCACACCGAACACCTCGGCGCCAATGGTCTCCAGCGCACCGATCGACCTGCAGCAATAAGCTGAAAGATGAAACCCGCCGAGGCTTGCGCAGCGGCGGGTTTTTTGTTGCCTGCCGAAAACCGCAGGCACAAAAAAAGCCGACCCGAAAAACGGGTCGGCTTGATAACAATCCCGAAGGACTATTACTTGCGGCTAGCTTTTTCCAGCATGCGCAGAGCACGCTCGTTAGCTTCGTCAGCAGTCTGTTGTGCTTTTTGAGCAGCAGCCAGAGCTTCATCAGCTTTACGGTAAGCTTCGTCTGCACGAGCCTGGGCGCGAGCAGCTGCGTCTTCAGTAGCGGTCAGACGTGCTTCGGTTTCTTTCGATGCGCTGCTGCAACCGGTAGCCAGAACTGCGGCCAGAGCCAGAGCAGAGAATTTCAGAACGTTGTTCATCGTGTTCCCCTTCAAGGACTTTCAATTAAGTGGCTGTCTCCTCCGATTGAGGAAATAGCCGGCGTACATACTACCCATTACTTGTAGTAAGTAAACTGACGTGAGGCAAGAAGCAAAAAAAATTGTAGGCGTTGATTCTTTTTCGAGCAACTTTTAACTGGGCTGTATAAAAAATATCCACCTGTAAGCCGCGAGATGAGTGAGTTAATGAGAAAAAGTTCCCGTTGCCCTTCGCTGTTTTGCAGGTAGTGGCTAAAGTCTGTCTATATGGATTCGTCCACACTTCTGTTGCGAATTTGCGCAGCGCCTCGCATATCTTTGTCCATGTTGAGGTGACTTTAAAACAGGGGGCTCGTCTTAAGTCTCAACATCCGGCGATGTTCAGCCTTTCGGCTCGGGAAGATCGTCTCCCGAACCGGACCTGAGTCCACTGAAATTGCCCCGTCGATCTGAGTAAAGACGAGCGTACCTTGAGCATTTTCGCCAATGGTGCCTACTATTTGATACGTGCTCGGGTTGCGCGAGATCGGTGCAGTTCTTCTCGGTGTCCATCAGGCACAGGGTGGCGTAGATGTTCCTTCGCCGGGAAAACATCGGTAAGGTAGGGGTCAGAATTCGAGACCCGCGAGGAGTAGTGATGAGCGAGGCGTTGTCCATCCACCATGACCAGGCTGGTCATCAGTTCGAGACCAATGTGGACGGTCATCGTGCCTATCTGACTTATATGGATCTGGGGAAACAGACCCTGGATATCTACCGCACCTTCGTGCCCAACGCCTTGCGTGGCCGAGGCATCGCGGCTGCCCTGACCGAACGGGCGTTGCAGTACGCCGATGAAATGGGTTACACGGTCATTCCTTCGTGCTCCTACGTGGAGCGTTATATGGAGCGTCATCAGCGGCGCACCGCCAAGATCTGACTGACCTCACCGCACACACAAAAACGCCGGGCAATGCCCGGCGTTTTTTTATGCCTGCGAAACGGCTGTCAGCCGCGCTGACGTTTCGGCAGGACATCCTTGAGCTTGGCGTGCATGCTGCGCAAGGTGTTTTCGGTAGCGGACCAGTCGATGCACGCATCGGTGATCGACACGCCGTATTGCAGGTCGGCGAGGTCTTTCGGGATCGCCTGGCAGCCCCAGTTCAGATGACTCTCGACCATCAGGCCGATGATCGACTGGTTGCCTTCAAGGATCTGGTTGGCAACGTTCTCCATCACCAGCGGTTGCAGGGCCGGATCCTTGTTGGAGTTGGCGTGGCTGCAATCGACCATGATGTTCGGCTTGATCTTCGCCTTGTTCAGCGCCTGCTCGCACAGGGCGACGCTCACCGAATCGTAGTTCGGCTTGCCGTTACCACCGCGCAGCACCACGTGACCGTAGGCGTTGCCCTTGGTGGTGACGATCGACACGCCACCTTCCTGATTGATGCCCAGGAAACGGTGCGGGCTGGAAACCGACTGCAAGGCGTTGATTGCCACAGTCAGGCCGCCGTCGGTGCCGTTCTTGAAACCGACCGCCGAGGACAGGCCGGAAGCCATTTCGCGGTGGGTCTGGGATTCGGTGGTCCGTGCGCCGATGGCCGACCAACTGATCAGGTCCTGCAGATACTGCGGGGAGATCGGGTCGAGGGCTTCAGTGGCAGTCGGCAGGCCTTTCTCGGCCAGGTCCAGCAACAACTGGCGACCGATGTGCAGACCGTCCTGGATCTTGAACGAGTCATCCAGGTATGGGTCGTTGATCAGGCCTTTCCAGCCGACGGTGGTCCGTGGCTTCTCGAAGTAAACGCGCATGACCAGATACAGGGTGTCCGACACTTCTGCCGCCAGCACTTTCAGGCGATCGGCATATTCGTGGGCAGCCTTGATGTCGTGGATCGAGCAGGGGCCGATCACCACGAACAGACGATGGTCAGTGCCATCGAGAATGTTGCGGATGACTTCGCGACCCTTGGTGACGGTGCGCAGGGCAGCGTCGCTCAGAGGGATATCACGCTTGAGCTGATCAGGAGTGATCAGGGTCTCGTTGGAAGCGACGTTCAGGTCGTTGATCGGTAAATCAGCCATCGTTTACTCGTCAGGTCACGGGTGCCGGCCGCCAGCGATCCCCGCGCGGCGGAGCACAGCGGATTTAAGCGCGTCGGGGAGCCGAACCTTATCGCGTTAGGCGCCTGCTAGACAATGGGCAAGTAACTGTTCAGTCCGGCACTGGCTGCGCAAAAGCTTTGCGAACGGTGTCGTGAGAGAACTCGTCGGCGTGTTGTTCGACCCATTGCAGGGCCAGGGCCTGAATATCCTGGAGATCGTCGTGGGCATCGTTGAGTCGGCAATAGCGTTCGATCTGACACACCTGTTCACCCATTCGCGCACTGAACAGCGTCTGTTCGTCGGTGAAGGCGATGCCCACCAGATAGCCTTTTTTACGTCGCAGGCACCAGGCCACGTAGCCCGGATAACAGATGTCGGCGTTGAGGGTCGGCATGCGTACCTGCAAGGCGGTGCCATGGCGCCAGGCACGGTGGTAATTGCAAGCGATGCCGCCGAGGCTGATAGTGTGCAGCCGTTGACGCGAAATACACTCCGGTGTGAGCAAGGTCAATTCAACGGGCACATCATCCGGATGAGGAATAAACCGTCCCATGAGCACAGACTCCCTGTGTCGGCCATTTGACATTGTTTCCCCCAGTATAGTGGTCGAATCGCAGCTGACCGATTTCGACGCCGACCAACGGCTGCTGGCGATGGACGGCGTTTCGCTGGTGATCTTCACCAGTGTCGGCTGCGCCAGTTGTCGCTATGCCCGCGAAGTGTTGCCGGGGTTCGACTTGACCGTCGATCGCGTGTGCTGGATCGATGCCGGTGACAACGGCGGACTGGTCGAGCGTTATCAGGTCTTTCATTTGCCGGCGCTGTTTGTGGTGCGCGACGGCGAGTTTTTTGGGGCAGTGCACACGCGCCTGAATGTCGATGAGCTGAACGCAGCCGTGGCGCAGGCGCTGGGTCGAATTGCAGAGGAGTTGCCGTGATGGGAGCAGTTAACAAACCGGTGGTGGGGATCATTGGCACCGGCGCCATCGGAGGGTTTTACGGAGTGATGCTGGCCCGGGCCGGGTTCGATGTGCACTTTCTATTGCGCAGTGAATTTTCAACAGTCGCCGAGCGCGGCTTGCAAGTGGACAGTGCCGTGCATGGCGCATTGACGCTAAACCCGGTGCAGGCCTATTCGTCAGCAGAAGACATGCCGCCCTGCGACTGGCTGCTGGTCGGCGCCAAGACCACCAGCAATGCCGGGCTGGCACCGTCGATCATTCAGGCGGCGAAACCCGACGCGAAAGTGCTGTTGTTGCAAAACGGCCTCGATGTCGAAGACAGCTTGCGTGCATTGCTGCCCGATTCCCTGCATTTGCTGGGCGGCTTGTGCCTGATCTGCGTCCACCGTGAAGGGCCGGGGCAGGTCACTCACCAGGCGCTGGGGGCGGTGAACGTCGGTTATCACAGCGGCCCGGCACCGGATGAAGCGGCGCGCATGGCGATCGTCGAGGAGGGCGCCGGCCTGTTTCGGGCCGCCGGTCTCGACTCCCAGGCGATGCCGAACCTGCATCAGGCGCGCTGGCAGAAGCTGGTGTGGAACATTCCCTACAACGGGCTTTCGGTGTTGCTCGGTGCCGGCACCACGCCATTGATGGCCGACACTGACAGCCGCGCATTGATTCAGGCGCTGATGGCTGAAGTGGTGCAGGGCGCCAAGGCCTGCGGCCACGACATGCCGCCCGGTTACGCCGAATACCTGTTCATGATGACCGAGAAAATGCCCGACTATTGGCCGAGCATGTACCACGACTTTTTGCACAAGCGACCGCTGGAGCTGGAGGCGATCTACGCTCGTCCTTTGGCGGCGGCAAAAGCGGCAGGCTGCGAGTTGCCGCGTATCGAGTCGTTGTATCGCACATTGAGCTTTATCGATCGGCGCAACGTATAAACCGGTCGCACGGGGGGAAAGGCATGGCCAAGAATATCGATGACAAACTGGTGCTGGCGATTTCGTCCCGTGCCCTGTTCGACCTGAGCGAAAGTCACAAGGTGTATGAGTCGAGTGGCGTGGAAGCCTACCGGCAATATCAGATCGATCACGAAGACGAAATTCTCGCGCCGGGCGATGCCTTTCCGCTGGTGGAAAAACTGCTCAACCTCAACAGTCGCCTCGGCCGCGCCCGGGTCGAGGTGATTCTGGTGTCGCGCAACAGTGCTGACACCGGCCTGCGCGTTTTCAATTCCATTGGTCATTACGGCCTGGCGATTTCCCGTGCTGCGTTTGTCGGCGGGCGCAGTCCTTATCCGTACCTGAAGGCTTTCGGTTGCGACCTGTTTCTCTCCACCCATGCCGAAGACGTGCGCGCCGCACTGGATGCCGGTTTTGCGGCGGCGACCATTCTGTCCGGCGGCGCCAGCCGTGCGGCCAGCGATGAATTGCGCATCGCCTTCGACGGGGACGCGGTGCTGTTTTCCGACGAGTCGGAACGGGTTTATCAATCCGGTGGCCTCGAAGCCTTCCAGGCCAAGGAGCGTGAATCCGCGCGCGAACCGTTGCGCGGCGGTCCGTTCAAGGGCTTCCTCGCGGCACTCAATCTGTTGCAGCGCGAATTCTCCGATGAGGAATGCCCGATCCGTACGGCACTGGTCACTGCGCGTTCGGCTCCGGCCCACGAGCGGGTGATTCGCACCTTGCGTGAGTGGGACATTCGTCTGGACGAATCGCTGTTTCTCGGTGGCTTGAACAAATCGGCGTTCCTCGAAGCCTTCGCCGCCGACGTGTTTTTCGACGATCAGGCCGGCCACTGCGAGTTGGCCCGGGAAGTCGTGGCAACCGGTCACGTACCCCACGGCATCAGCAACGAACCGGCGGTCTAGAGCGCACGTTGTTCAAGACGTTGCGTCGCACGTCGTACTCGCGAAGGCACTGCTAAGCTGAATCAAATCTCCGCCATGTTGGCACGCGAGGAGGTCATATGATTCGTTCGATGCTGTATGCCACTGACCTCGGTCTGTACGCACCGTTAGTGATGCAGCATGCCTTGGCAATGGCACGAACGTTCAATGCCGATCTGTACGTGGTGCACGCGGTGGAGCCCATGGGGCTGTTTGCCGAATCGGTGTTGCAGAGCTATCTCGACGAACAGGCATTGAACGAATTCCACAGTCAGGGTCTGAAAACCGTTATCGCCAATATCGAGCAACGGGTGCTCGACAGCTTTCGTGAAGAGCTGGGGGACGAGGGCGAGCAGGACCTGCAGCGGATACGCGCGGTACGGGTGCTGCAGGGCGATCCGTCACAGGTGATTCTCGATCAGGTGCAGAAACTCTCTGTCGATTTGCTGATCGTAGGAAGTCACAGCCATGGGGTCGGGGCGGAGACACCCCTGGGGCGAACGGCAGCACGGCTGCTGCAATTGTCCAAGGTGCCGGTTTATCTGGTGCCGTTGGTGGAGCGTCGGCGTCGGGAGGATCGCTGAAGCAGGAATAATGGCCCTTTGATAAAAAAGTTCTAGATTTATTATTCAAACCATTAATATAGTTATATATCGTCGCTGATGCCCGTGGCGTCTACCTGCTTTGAGGGATTCATATGAAGCTTCAACAATTGCGCTACATCTGGGAAGTGGCGCACCACGACCTCAACGTTTCCGCTACAGCCCAAAGCCTCTACACCTCGCAACCGGGCATCAGTAAACAAATCCGTCTGCTGGAAGACGAACTGGGCGTCGAAGTATTCGCCCGCAGCGGCAAGCACCTGACCCGCGTCACCCCGGCCGGCGAGCGCATCATCACCACTGCCGGTGAGATTCTGCGCAAGGTCGAAAGCATCAAGCAGATCGCTCAGGAATTCTCCAACGAGAAGAAGGGCACCCTGTCGATCGCCACCACTCACACCCAGGCGCGTTATGCACTGCCGCCGGTGATCAGCAACTTCATCAAGCAATACCCGGACGTGGCGCTGCACATGCACCAGGGTTCGCCGATGCAGATCGCCGAAATGGCCGCTGACGGCACCGTCGATTTCGCCATCGCCACTGAAGCGCTGGAGCTGTTCGGCGATCTGGTGATGATGCCGTGCTACCGCTGGAACCGTTGCGTGGTCGTGCCTCAGGGCCACCCGCTGACCAAGCTGCCGAAGCTGACCCTCGAAGCGCTGGCCGAATACCCGATCGTGACTTACGTGTTCGGTTTCACCGGCCGTTCGAAACTCGACGAAGCCTTCAGCCATCGCGGCCTGACGCCGAAAGTGGTGTTCACCGCTGCCGACGCCGACGTCATCAAAACCTATGTGCGCCTGGGGCTGGGTGTGGGCATCGTGGCGAAAATGGCAGTCGACACCAAACTCGATAACGATCTGGTGGTACTCGATGCCAGCGAGCTGTTCGAGTCCAGCGTGACCAAGATCGGTTTCCGTCGTGGCACTTTCCTGCGCGGCTTCATGTGCGACTTCATTGAAAAATTCGCGCCGCACCTGACCCGCGATGTCATGGCCAAGGCCATTCAGTGCCACAACAAGCAGGAACTGGAAGAGCTGTTCGAAGGCGTCGAACTGCCGGTCCACTAAGCCCCTGTCACCAAGCGCCTGTCTACAGCACCTCGGTGACAGCAAACTGTTGCCGGGTGCCTGCCACCAGAATCTCCACCTCGTCACCCTCGAACTTGCCCAGCAGGCTTTTCCCCAGCGGCGAGCGCGGGGTGATGACGGTAATCGGCTGACCCACCACGTCGACTTTCAAGCCCGCGGCATCCGGTGCCAGAAACAGCCATTGCTCGCGACCTTTTTCGTCTTCCAGACCAAGCAGGGCGCCGACTTCAATCCCTCGCTGATCGTCGTATGCACGCAGCGTCAGGTTCTGGCACAGCGCCAGCGAGTGACGAATCTCCTCGACCCGTTTTGCCTGGCCCGCCGCCAGGTACGAAGCCTCAAGTCCCAGGGTGTCGTACTTGTTTTCGGCGATGTTCTCTTCGTGGGTCGCAGTTTCGTAAGCGGTTTGCGCCGCGCGTTCGGCGATGTCGAGGTCGACGCGCAGCCTGTCGAGAATCAGTTGGTGAACCGTCTGTTTATTCATGATCAATCGCAGAATTGCAGGACATTGGCGCGGCTTTTTTCGCTCGGGGCCGTCTGATCCTGTTGCAGCCAGAACTGGCATTTGGGATTCGACAGATTGCGTGTGTTGCCTCGGGCCTGATCCAGGCGTGCCTGTTGTTCGTTCTTGCGCAGGTTTTCTTCGTACTGCTCGAACAGGCGGTTTTGTGGCTCAGGTTCTGGCTGTGGCTGGGCGGCCACCGCAGGCTTGCTCAGTTGTTGTACCGCCTGCGCCACCGGCTGCAACTGATGGCTGAAGAGAGACGAGGCGAGCCAGCACGTCAGCGCAATGGCCAGGAAACCCAGCCACAAACCCAGCGCAATGCTGCCGGTCAATTGCAGCGCGCTAAGCTGAACAGGCAAGGGGCGACGGGGATTGGGACGATAGGGCATGGCTGCCTCCTGGCGGATGAATGCGGGCGAGTGGCGATTGTCGCACGAAGATTAATTGCCGTCGGCTCTTCTGCATGGAGACATTTATGCGGACAATCGGCGCTTTTGCCAACGGGAGCCTTGAATGCCGCAACCGATAACCCGCTGGGACATTTTTTGTACGGTCGTCGACAACTACGGCGACATCGGCGTGACCTGGCGTCTGGCCCGGCAACTGGTCAGTGAACATGCAATGACGGTGCGACTGTGGGTCGATGACCTGCGCGCCTTCGAGCGCATCTGCCCGGAAATCGACATCCATCTTGACCAGCAAAGGCAGCAGGGTGTCGAAGTCCGACACTGGTCGGCTGAATGGCCGGAAACGGACGCCGCCGACGTAGTGATCGCCGCGTTTGCCTGCCAGTTGCCGAGTCTCTACATGGACGCCATGGCCGCGCGGCAGAAGCCGCCGTTGTGGATGAACCTCGACTACCTCAGTGCCGAAGACTGGGTGGTCGGTTGCCACGGTCTGCCGTCAGTGAAGTACAAGTCGGTGCAGAAGTACTTTTTCTTTCCGGGATTCCAGCCGGGGACCGGTGGCCTTTTGCGTGAGAGCGGTTTGCTGGAGCGGCGCCAGCAGTTTCAGCAGGATCCCGAGGCGCAGCGACAATTCCTGCACGGTCTGGGGATCGTTCCTGTGCCCGGTGCGCAGTTGATTTCGCTGTTTGCCTACGAGAATGCCGGACTCGCCAGTTGGCTGGATGTACTCGCCGCTGACTCGACGCCCACTCATCTGCTGGTGCCGGAAGGGCGGATTCTCGGTGATGTCGCGCGCTGGCTCGGTGTCGAGTCACTGTCGGTCGGCGACTTCAATGTGCGTCAGTCGCTGACCGTGCAGGTGCTGCCGTTCGTCCGGCAGGATCAATATGACCAATTGCTCTGGTGCTGCGATTTCAATGCGGTGCGCGGCGAGGACTCGTTTGTCCGGGCGCAATGGGCGGGGCGTCCGATGCTGTGGCACATCTATCAGCAGGACGAAGACATCCATCTCGACAAGCTCGACGCCTTCCTTGCGCTCTACACAAAGCGCCTTTCGCCCGTAGCTGCCGAGGCGATGAACGGTCTCTGGCGCGCCTGGAGTGCCGGGCAGCCTATCGGCGATCACTGGCTCGAGGCCCGAAAACACTGGCCTGCACTGCAGGAAAATGCCCGCGCGTGGTGTCTGGAACAGGCCTCGCAGGCGGATCTTGCGACGGCGCTGGTACAGTTTTACCGAAATTGGATATGATACGCGGCCTAGATTTTTGTAAATCCCATCCAAATTCGGATATTCGCAATGAAAACTGGTAAAGAACTCAAACCCGGTACCGTGATCCGTATCGACAACGATCCTTGGCTGGTTCAGAAAGCTGAATTCACCAAGTCGGGCCGTAACAGCGCGATCATGAAGACCAAGCTGAAGAACCTGCTGACCGGTTACAAGACCGAAACCGTTTACGGTGCGGACGACAAGCTGGACGACGTGATCCTGGATCGTAAAGAAGCGACCCTGTCCTTCATCAGCGGTGACTCCTACACGTTCATGGACACCACCGACTACACCATGTACGAGCTGAACGCCGAAGACATCGAAAGCGTTCTGCCATTCGTGGAAGAAGGCATGACCGACGTTTGCGAAGCGGTATTCTTCGAAGGCCGTCTGGTTTCCGTAGAGCTGCCGACCACCATCGTGCGTCAGGTTGACTACACCGAAGGTTCCGCTCGCGGTGACACTTCCGGCAAGGTGATGAAGCCTGCCAAACTGAAGAACGGTACCGAGCTGTCGGTTGCTGACTTCATCGAAATCGGCGACATGATCGAGATCGATACCCGCGAAGGCGGTTCCTACAAAGGCCGTGCCAAATAAGCACTGTTTTTTGCGGAAAGAAAAAGCCCGACCATTGAGTCGGGCTTTTTTGTACCTGATGAAAATTACTTCTTCAGGTGTTGCTTCAGTTCTTCCGAAGCCTGCAGCATCGCCGAACGCACCGCCGGCACCTGGCTGACCACGTTGAGCAAACCGTAGTCGTGGATCATGCCGTTGTAGCGTACCGAGGTTACCGGCACGCCGGCTTCGTCGAGTTTACGGGCGTAGGCTTCGCCTTCGTCACGCAGTACGTCGGCCCCCGCAGTCTGTACCAGTGCAGGCGGCAGACCTTTCAACTGTGCGGTGGTGGCCCGCAGCGGCGAGGCGTAGATCTCGTTACGCTGGTTGGCGTCGGTGGTGTAGTTGTCCCAGAACCACTTCATCATGTTGCGGGTGAGGAAGTGCCCCTCGGCATACTGGTTATACGAACCCGTATCGAAATTGGCATCGGTTACCGGCCACAGCAGCACCTGGAATTTGATCGCCGGGGTGCCTTTGTCTTTGGCCATCAGGGCGACGACTGCCGCCATGTTGCCGCCAACACTGTTGCCCGCCACCGCCAGACGTTTGCCGTCGACGTTGATTTCTTTGCCGTGTTCGGCCACCCACTTGGTCGCCGCGTAAGCCTGGTTGATCGCCACCGGGTAATGCGCTTCCGGCGAAGGGGTGTAGTTGACGAACACCGCCGCCGCCCCCGAACCGACCACCAGATCCCGCACCAGACGTTCGTGGGTCGGGAAATCCCCCAGCACCCAGCCACCGCCGTGGAAGAACATGAACACCGGCAGCTCGCCCTTGACTCCGGCCGGCCGGACGATGGTCAGGCTCAACGGTTGGCCATCGACCTGGATGGTCTTCTCGCTGACGTCCGCCTTGGGCAACGTCAGTTTGACCCCGGACTGTGCGCCGGTCAGAACGGCTCGGGCATCCTTGGGTGTCAGCTGTTCCATCGGTTTGCCGGTGCCGGCATTCAGCACATCGAGGAACGCCTGGGTGTTGTGTTCAACCTCCCCGGCAAATGCGCTGTGGATGGACAGAGCGAGAAGGGTACCGGTCAAGACTTTGCTGAAAGTGTTCATGTTCATTTCCTGTACGGGCCTGAGTGTCAGTGATTACACGGTGACGTGCAGACGCACATCGACGTTGCCGCGAGTGGCGTTGGAGTACGGGCAGACCTGGTGCGCAGCGTCGACCAGGCTTTGCGCGTCAGCCTGTTCCAGGCCCGGCAGGCTGATGTGCAGGTCGATGTCCAGACCGAAACCGCCAGGAATCTGGCCGATGCCTACGTGAGCGGTGATCGACGAGTCGTCCGGGATTTTGCGTTTGGTCTGGTTGGCGACGAATTTCAGCGCGCCGATGAAGCAGGCCGAGTAACCGGCGGCGAACAGTTGCTCAGGGTTGGTGGCCGCGCCGCCGGCACCGCCGAGTTCTTTCGGGGTGGCCAGTTTGACGTCGAGGATGTTGTCGCTGGAGATCGCACGACCGTCACGGCCGCCGGTGGAAGTTGCGATTGCGGTGTAGAGAGTTTGCATGGTGTGAGCCTCATTAAGTGTGATTTGTTGCGCTAATTGTTTGCGCGCTAACTAGGTGCGAAGTAAATGTACTGCGCGAATATTTAGCGCGCAAGATAAATTTTCGAAAAGATCGGCAATTGGCACTTGGATCAGGTGGAGTCGTGATCTCAAGTTTTTGATATATAAGATTTTTTTTAACGTAAACGAGAGGAAAAATTTTTTCGTGGGTAAGCCGGGAAGGGGCGATTCGCCTACAGGCGCAAGGCTGCGCCCGAAGGGAAGGGAAGGTCTTAAGCGAGGCTGTCCTGCAAATGACCCCGCAAGGCCTGCAACTCGGCTTGCAGGTTTTGCAGACGCTCCAGCGTGAAGCCACTGGCACCGAGGATGCATTGTGGAACGGTTCGGGCCTTGTCTTTCAAGGCGCGTCCCTGGGCAGTCAGTTCAACGATCACTACCCGCTCATCCTCACGGCTTCGCGTACGGCTCAGCAAACCTTCACCCTCCAGACGCTTGAGCAGCGGGGTCAGCGAGCCCGGATCGGTCAGCAGGCGCGTACTGATTTCTCCGACGGTCAAACCATCCTTCTCCCACAAAACCATCATCGCCAGGTATTGCGGATAGGTCAGCCCAAGCGCTTGCAGCAGTGGCTTGTAGACCTTGGTCATCATCAGCGAAGTGGAATGCAGGGCGAAGCAGGCCTGATTGTCGAGCAGCAGGTCTTCGCAGTGATCGGAGGTGTTGCGGTCGTTGGTCATGTCGGTGCCTTGAACGGTGATACCGATGAATCTAGCGCTCGAATCTTTAATGCGCCAGACAATTGTGCCCGGTGGCGAATCGGTCAGTGCCGGCCCAACTCTCGTTGCAGGGCCAGATCCCACGGCGGCACTGGGCTGAACCGGGTCTTGAGGTATTCCAGCAACAGACGGCTGCGGGAGCTGGCCTGCTGTTGCAGCCGCAGCGCGTAAATACCGGCGCTTTCCGGTGTTGGCAGGCCATTTTCACAAAACAGCGGCAGCAACTCGCCACGCAACAGGTATTCGCTGGCCAGCCAGGTCGGCAGATGCGCAATCCCAAGCCCCGCCAGTGCGCCGCAGACCAAAGCTTCCGCGTTGTTGGCGCTCATGCGCACCCGTGCCGGGCGGTGCAATTGCATCTGTCCGTCCTGCTCGAAACGCCAGGCGAAAGGTGGGGCGAGGCCGTCCCAATCGAGGCCGTCATGCTCGCTCAATTGCGCGGGCTCGCCCGGTACGCCCCGACGCTTCAGGTAGTCGGGGCTGGCGCAGGCAATGCGCACGATGCTCGCCAATGGCGTGGCCACCAGGCGGGTGTCGGCCATCTGTCCGGCACGCAGCACCAGGTCGACCTTGCCCAGGTTCGAGCCGTCCATGTCGACGAAGCTGTCTATCAGATGCAGTTGCACGTCGAGTCCCGGATACAGCACCAGAAAATCGGCAATCACCGGGGCCAAATGCCGACGCCCGAATGCCGCCGGCGCATCCACCCGAATCAAGCCTTCCGGCGCGCTGCTTAGAGACACCGCTTCAGCCCGGGCCAGCTGCAACTCCGCCACGATGCGCCGTGCCCGTTCGGCAAACGCAAGACCGGCCGGCGTGGCGCGCACCGCATGAGTACTGCGGATAAACAACTGGCTGCCGACAGCGCTTTCCAGACTGTCGATGCGCCGGGCGACGGCCGAGGGCGTCAGCGGATGTCGCCGTGAAGCAGCAGAAAAGCTGCCGCTCTCCAGCACATCGAGGAACAGTCCAAGTTGTTCGGTCAATTGATTGGGGTTCATCGATCAGCTCAGCGCCTATGCGAATTTGGCAAAGCCATTGTGCGTTGCTATGCGTTTCCGTGCCAGCACCGACTGCGTACGATGCGCTGACTGACGTATGAGGAATGCCGCTGTGATCGATTTTATGCTGTACCTGGTATTTGGCGCCGCCCTCGGCACTTTGGGCGGAATATTCGGCATCGGCGGTGGCTTGATTGCCATTCCGCTGCTGGGCGTGTGGTTCGGGCTTGATCAGCAAATCGCCCAAGGCACGGCGCTGGTGATGGTGGTGCCGAATGTGATGCTGGCGCTGTGGCGTTATCACCAGCGTAACCGCATCGAACTCCGCCATGCGTTGCCGCTGGCAGTGATGGGATTCTGCTTTGCGTGGATCGGCTCAATCTGGGCCGTGGGCATCGACGCACAAACCATGCGCATCGGCTTTGTCGCGTTCCTTGTAGCGTTGTCGGCCTACAACCTGGTGCGCATGTTTGGCGCGCGTCAGACAGCGACTTCCGAGATGCGTTATTCGTGGCCATGGCTGGGCGTGCTCGGCGCGGCGTCGGGCGCCATGGGCGGCTTGTTCGGCGTCGGCGGGGCGGTGGTGGCGACGCCGGTGTTGACCAGCCTGTTCGGTACCACTCAAGTGGTCGCTCAGGGGCTGTCGCTGGCATTGGCGTTGCCGAGCACCGGCGTGACGCTGGTGACGTACGCGGTGCATCACGAAGTGGACTGGATGATCGGCCTGCCGCTGGCCATTGGCGGGCTGGCCAGCATCAGTTGGGGCGTGAAAGTGGCCCACGCAATGCCGGAAAAACTCCTGCGCGGGCTGTTCTGCGGGTTCCTGGTGCTGTCCGCGGTGATGCTCGCCTTTAAAGTTTGAAGCCTTCGACGATGTGCTCGGCCAGGCATTCGGTGATCGGCGAGGGATTGTTGAGGTTGCGGATCAGCATGATGCTGGCCTCGGGCAACAGTGGCAGATTTTCGGCGGCCCCAAGAATGCGCAGGTCCGGGGTGATCAGGCTTTCCAGCTGCGCGGTGATCGCCAGACCCGCGCTCACCACAGCCATCAACGCCGACAGGCTGGTGCTGTTGTAGGCAATCCGGTATTCGCGGCCCATCGCGTCCAGCGCATTGCAGGCCCACAGGCGACAGAAACAATCACTGTTGAACATCGCCAGCGGCAACGGCGTCTGTTCGTGGGCGCTGAAATTCTGCGCCTCGGCCCAGACAAAACGTTCCTTGCGCAGCAACTGGCCAATCTCGTTGCCCGGCTCGCGGGTGACGATCGACAGATCCAGGTCCGTGCGTTGCAGCAACTGTTTGGTCGACTCGCAATGCACTTCGATCTGGATCAGCGGGTAGAACTGGGCGAAGCGCGACAGGATCCCCGGCAGAAACCGCATCACGTAATCGTCCGGCGTGCCGATCCGCACCGTGCCGACCATGTGCGGCTCGCGCAGGGTGTTGAAAACTTCGCTGTGCAATTTCAGGATGCGCCGCGCGTAACCGAGCAACACTTGACCCTCGGCGGTCAGGCGCACCTGGCGCCCGTCACGCTCGAACAACTGGCGCTGCAACACATCCTCCTCCAGACGCTTCATCTGCATGCTCACCGCCGATTGGGTGCGGTTGACCATTTCGCCGGCACGGGTAAAACCGCCCTGATCGGCAATCGCGACAAAGGTGCGCAGGACATCGGTATCGATACTCGGGTACGCCGACAATTGATGAATCTCCGTGATGCATGCCATCAGAAACATTCGTTGGATTGATCGTAGCTCCGGCGCGAGACTTGAGCCATCCCTAAAGGAGGGCAACACGATGAAAGGTCAAAAAGTGTATGTGAGCGATGACAGAGTGCCGGTCCATCTGATTTCCGATCTGCTGCACAAGTTTAGCCGCTGGTACGAACTTCACCGCGAACGAGAGTTGCTTGCCAGTCTGAGCGACGAAGCGCTTAAGGACATCGGGGTCAGTCGAGCCGATGTCGAACATGAGTCGGTAAGGCCGTTCTGGGACGATCCGATGCATAAATGATGAGGCCATTGCTACACAAACCCCTTTGCAGTGAGGTAGGTTGCGAGCAGACATGGAGGTACACATGCCCGCGACATTGTCCTTTTCCCTTAAACAGGCTCGACGTCTGGCGCTGGCTGCCCAAGGGTTTCACGGGCGCCAGCCGCCGGCTGTCAAGGCCATGCACCTCAACCGGCTGATCGAACGCCTCGGCCTGTTGCAGATCGACTCCGTCAACGCCGTGGTGCGCTCGCACTACCTTCCGCTGTTCTCCCGTCTCGGTTCCTATTCTGCTGATTTGCTCGACCAGGCTGCCTGGAGTTCGGGGCGGCGTCGTTCGCTGTTTGAATACTGGGGCCATGAAGCGTCGTTGCTGCCGCTGTCGATGTATCCGTTGATGGGCTGGCGCATGCAGCGGGCCAGGCGCGGTGAGGACATTTATCAGCAACTGGCGCGATTCGGCCGTGAGCAACAGGACACAATCCGCCGGGTGCTGGCGTCGGTCCGGGAGCAGGGCGCACTGGGCGCCGGCAGCCTGTCGACCCGCAAGGAAAAGGCCGGGCCGTGGTGGGACTGGAGTGCGGAAAAACATGCGCTGGAATGGCTGTTTGCCGCTGGCGAAGTCACCGTGGCCGGACGCCGTGGCTTCGAGCGATTGTATGACTTGCCGGAACGAGTGATTCCGGCCTCCGTGCTGCAACAGCCATTGCCCGATGAGGCCGAGGCGCAGCGCGGTTTGCTGTTGCATGCGGCGCAGGCGCTGGGTGTCGGCACGGAAAAAGACCTGCGTGATTACTTCAGACTGAATCCCTCTGATGCCCGCCCGCGTCTGGCCGAACTGGTCGAGGACGGGCAATTGCTGACCTGCGAAGTCGCCGGGTGGCGGCAAATCGCCTATTGCCTGCCCGAGCCGAAAATTCCGCGCAAGGTTGAGGCCAGTGCATTGCTGTCGCCATTTGACTCACTGATCTGGGAACGCAGCCGGACCGAGCGACTGTTCGATTTTCGCTATCGGCTGGAGATTTACACCCCGCAGGACAAGCGGGTCTACGGCTATTACGTGCTGCCGTTCCTGCACAACGAACGGATTGCGGCGCGGGTTGACCTGCGCGCCGAACGGGCGGCGGGGCGCCTTGCAGTGCATGCGGTGCACGAGGAAGAAACGGGACTGGATGATGCAGGGATGCTGGCACTGGCGCTGAACTTGCGGCGCATGGCGGACTGGTTGGGGCTTGAGCAGGTGCAGCTCAATTGTCAGCGGGAAAGTGCGGGGCGGCTTCGGCTGGCTATGGTCCACATCGGCTGCGACTGAACCGGCCTCATCGCTGGCAAGCCAGCTCCCACAGTGACCGAGTCGTTCAAAAAATTGAATGTACGAATTCGATCCTGTGGGAGCCGTGCTTGCCCGCGATGAGGCCCGATCAAACAATGAAGGTTTCCGAACTCAGCGACGCACCTGTTTCAGCGTCTCGGCAATCAGAAACGCCAGCTCCAGCGACTGGTCGGCATTCATTCGCGGGTCGCAATGGGTGTGATAGCGATCCGACAAGCCATCTTCAGTGATCGGCCGCGCGCCACCGATGCATTCGGTGACGTTTTGCCCGGTCATCTCGATGTGGATACCGCCGGCGTAGCTGCCCTCCGCTTCGTGAACCTGGAAGAACTGTTTGACCTCACCAAGAATCTGCGCGAAGTCGCGGGTCTTGTAGCCGCTGCTGGCCTTGATGGTGTTGCCGTGCATCGGGTCGGAGCTCCACAGCACCTGCTTGCCTTCACGCTGTACCGCGCGAATCAGCGCCGGCAGGTGATCGCCGACCTTGTTCGCGCCCATCCGCGCGATCAGGTTGAGGCGACCCGGATCGTTGTCCGGGTTGAGCACGTCGATCAGGCGGATCAGGTCGTCAGGGTTCATGCTCGGGCCGACTTTGACACCGATCGGGTTGTTCACCCCGCGCAGGAATTCGACGTGGGCACCGTCGAGCTGACGGGTGCGGTCGCCGATCCACAGCATATGCGCCGAGCAATCGTAGTAATCGTTGGTCAGGCTGTCGCGGCGCACGAAGGCTTCTTCGTAGTTCAGCAGCAGGGCTTCGTGGGCGGTGAAGAAACTGGTTTCGCGCAGTTGCGGCGAGCTGTCCATGCCGCAGGCGCGCATGAACGCCAGGGTTTCATCGATGCGGTCGGCCAGATGGCTGTACTTTTCGGCCAGCGCCGAGTTGGCGATGAAGTCCAGATTCCACTTGTGCACCTGATGCAGGTCGGCAAAACCGCCCTGGGCGAAGGCACGCAGCAGGTTGAGAGTGGCGGTGGACTGGTGATACGACTGCAGCAGACGCTCCGGATCCGGTACGCGGCTGGCGGAGTCGAAACCGATGCCGTTGACGATGTCGCCCCGGTAGGCCGGCAGAGTCACGCCGTCGATGGTCTCGTCGTTGGCCGAGCGCGGCTTGGCGAACTGACCGGCCATGCGCCCGACTTTCACCACAGGGCAGCCGGCGGCGAAGGTCATGACGATCGCCATTTGCAGCAACACTTTAAAGGTGTCGCGGATCTTCGCGGCGGAAAACTCGGCGAAGCTTTCCGCGCAGTCGCCGCCCTGCAGCAGGAACGCCCGGCCCTGGGTGACTTCAGCAAACTGACGACGCAGCTCGCGCGCTTCGCCGGCAAACACCAGCGGCGGGTAGCTGGCCAGCGTCTGCTCGACCTGGCGCAGATGCGCGGCGTCGGGGTATTGGGGTTGTTGCTGGATCGGCAGGGCGCGCCAGCTGTCAGGGCTCCAGGGTTGGCTCATCACGGTCTCTAAGGTTCTACGCACGGACGGCCATGTTAGCAGCAATTAGTGCGTGACCTGCTCCCGCCGCTTCGCCGACAATCGCCGCTTTGCCACGGCACCAAAGCGGTGCCATCGCGTCACCGCGCCCGGTGACCACCAGGAGACGAAATGACTGAGGAGCGCGTCGAGCTGTTGCTCGCCGAGGTACAGGATGAGTTCGGCGTGATTCGCGTGCTGGAAGTGGCCGACTACCGCTTTCTGGAGTTCGGCGATGCGATCGAGCAAAGCTGCGTGTTTACCGCCGACCCGAGCTGGCTGGAGTACGACTACACCCGGGCAATGCTGATTGGTGCGCTGTGCCATGAACAACCGGAGAGTGCGCTGTTTCTCGGCTTGGGCGCGGGGACGCTGACCCAGGCCTGCCTCAAGTTCCTGCCGCTGGAAGATGTCGAAGCCATCGAATTGCGTCCGGATGTACCGCGCCTGGCCATCGAATACCTTGGCCTTGATGACGATCCACGGCTGTACATCCGCGTCGGTGATGCCCTTGAGCTGCTGCCGACCGCTGAACCTGCAGATCTGATCTTCGTCGACCTGTACACCGATGTCGGCCCTGGTGCCGGGCACCTTGCGTGGAATTTCCTCGGTGACTGTCAGAAACGTCTGAATCCCGGTGGCTGGCTGGTGATCAATCAATGGGCCACCGATGACGGCAAACCCTTGGGCGCGGCGCTGCTGCGCGGGCTCTATCACCGGCATTACTGGGAACTGCCGGTGAAGGAGGGCAACGTGATTCTGATCGTGCCGGCGGATCTCGATCAGGTGCTGGACATGCAGGCGCTAACCGCGCGAGCTGAAGCGCTGGCACCGAAGCTGGGATACTCGTTGCAGTCGTTGATCAATTGCATCCGTCCGGCGACCTGAGTTGTCAGTGATGGCCCCTTCGTCGGATCGCCGCCCGGACCCAGCCCGCTCCCACAGTTTTAGCGCCGTACACAGGTCTATGAACGACGCGGTTACTGTGGGAGCGGGCTTGCCTGCGAAGGCGGCGCTATGACCGCTACCCATTTCAGATCCCTTTGAAGACACCGGGTCGCCGCTCCACCAGCGAGCGCACACCTTCCTTGGCGTCTTCACTGGCCAGCAACTTTTTAACCAGCGGCGGCAAGCTTTTTGCCGCCGCAGTCTCGCCTTCGTAGCGCGCCTGACGCGCCGACATCAGGGTTGCCTGTACGCCAAGCGGCGCCTGCCGGGCAATCCGTTCGGCCAGTTCGATGGCGCGCGGCAGCAGATCCTCGCTGGCCATGACCTCCTGCACCAGCCCCAGGCGCAAGGCCTCATAAGCGTCGAACTCGTCGCCGGTCAGCAGCCAGCGCATCGCGTTGCCCCAACCGGCGATCTGATGAAAGCGCAGCGTCGCACCTCCGAACGGGAAGATTCCGCGCTGCACTTCCATTTGGGCAAACCGGGTGTTGCTGGCACACAGGTTGATGTCGGCGGCGAGCATCAACTCGATGCCAATGGTCAGGCAATAACCCTGTGCCGCAACAATCACCGGTTTGCTGACCCGGGGGCCGACGAACACGCCCCATGGATCGCAGCCACCGGGCGGCACCTGCCAGCCCTGGGCGAGGGTGGAACTTGCGTTGACCAGATCGAGCCCGGCGGTGAAATGCTCACCGTGTCCGAACACCACCGCCACCCGCGCTTCTTTATCAGCCTCGAATTCACCGTAGGCCAGGGCCAGATCGTTGAGCAGGTCGAGGTCGAAGGCATTGCGCTTGGCGGCGCGGTCCAGGCCGATCAAGTACACGTGACCGTCACGCGCACGGCTCACGCGGCCGGGGCAGGGCTGATTCATGGGTGTTTCCTCGCAGGGAAGAAAGGGTGCAGCGACCGGATGTCGCATGTCGGTGAATCGTTTAAGCGCCATCGCCCGCAGGGCCGGGGTCTTTGAAAAATAGACCTTTGCCCGATTATCCGCAAAACCCCGTTACACAGCGGTGACAACTGTATTTCACCGATAAAAAAAGCTCCCTTTTTGGGCAAATTCCGGTATAGTGCGCGCCGGCCTTTAACCGGGCCGCGTTTAGGTAGCGCAATTCCCCGAAGTCAGCTTCGGCTGCACGTCCGCACTGCGGGCTCTTCCTTGACGATTCTTTTCCATCCATTCGTTTTCGCAAATCCCCGCCGACAAAGCTGCCAGGGCGACTCTTGAGTCTCAACACGGCATGTGCAGCTTTGGAGCATGGGTCTTTGCGGATGCACTTAGAGGCAGACCCATGACCCAGGAAATCGGCGGCTTCGCCGCTCTTGAACTTCATCCCAATATTGTCGCTGCAGTAGTCGCTACCGGCTATGAAGAGCCTTCGGCCATTCAGCAGCAGTCGATCCCGATCATCCTCGCCGGTCACGATATGATTGGTCAGGCGCAAACCGGTACCGGTAAAACCGCTGCCTTTGCCCTGCCTATCCTGCACCGCATTGATCCGTCCAAGCGCGAGCCGCAAGCTCTGATCCTGGCCCCAACTCGTGAGTTGGCGCTGCAAGTTGCAACCGCTTTCGAAACCTACGCCAAGCAAATGCCGGGCGTGACTGTTGTGGCTGTCTACGGCGGTGCGCCGATGGGCCCACAATTGAAAGCAATCCGTAATGGCGCACAGATTGTTGTCGCCACTCCGGGCCGTCTGTGCGACCACCTGCGTCGCGACGAAAAAGTGCTGCAGACCGTGAACCACCTGGTTCTCGACGAAGCAGACGAAATGCTCAAACTGGGCTTCATGGACGACCTCGAAGTCATCTTCAAGGCCATGCCGGAAACCCGTCAGACCGTATTGTTCTCGGCGACCCTGCCGCAATCGATCCGTGCCATCGCCGAGCGTCACCTGCGCGATCCGAAGCACGTGAAGATCCAGAGCAAGACCCAGACCGTTACCGCGATCGAACAGGCTCACCTGTTGGTTCACGCTGACCAGAAGACTTCTGCCGTTCTCAGCTTGCTGGAAGTGGAAGATTTCGACGCTCTGATCATGTTCGTGCGCACCAAGCAAGCGACCCTGGATCTGGCCAGCGCCCTCGACGCCAAAGGCTACAAAGCCGCCGCGTTGAACGGCGACATCGCCCAGAACCAGCGTGAGCGCGTCATCGACTCGCTGAAGGATGGCCGTCTGGACATCGTTGTGGCGACCGACGTTGCCGCCCGTGGTCTGGACGTTCCGCGCATCACCCACGTGTTCAACGTGGACATGCCGTACGATCCGGAATCCTACGTGCACCGTATCGGCCGTACCGGCCGTGCCGGTCGCGAAGGCCGCGCGCTGCTGCTGGTGACGCCACGTGAGCGCCGCATGCTGCAAGTGATCGAGCGTGTAACCGGTCAGAAAGTTGCCGAAGTGCGTCTGCCGGACGCCCAGGCCGTTCTCGATGCCCGCATCAAGAAACTGACCAACAGCCTGTCGCCGCTGGTGGCTGACGCCGAATCGACTCACGGTGATCTGCTGGATCGCCTGACCGCCGACATCGGTTGCACCCCGCGTGCCCTGGCTGCCGCTCTGCTGCGCAAGGCCACCAATGGTCAGGCGCTGAACCTGGCAGCGATCGAGAAGGAACGTCCACTGGTACCGAACAGCGCGCCACGTGGCGACCGTCCTGAGCGTTCCGGTGATCGTCCGGAGCGTGGTGATCGTGAGCGTCGTGCGCCAATGCCTTTGGGCGAAGGCCGTGCCCGTTGCCGTACCGCGCTGGGCGCGCGTGACGGTATCGCGGCGAAAAACCTGCTGGGCGCCATCCTCAACGAAGGTGGTCTGGCACGTGAAGCCATCGGTCGCATCCAGGTGCGTGACAGCTTCAGCCTCGTCGAGCTGCCGGAAGAGGGTCTGGACAAACTCCTGACCAAGCTGAAGGACACTCGCGTTGCCGGCAAGCAGTTGAAGCTGCGTCGCTACCGCGAAGATTGATCCGCCCTTGGGTTGATTGATCGAACATAAAAAATCCCCGACTGGTTCGGGGATTTTTTTTGCCTGCAATTCGGGCATCAGCCGAAGCGGTAGATGTCCATGCCCAGCGCGCCCATGGTGAAGCCTTGATGGGCAATGCTGAAATCACCGCCGGCACCTCGGGCGAAGTACAGCGGCAACAGGTGTTCATCACTTGGATGGCTGCGCACGGCATTCGGTGCCTGCTGGCGGTAATCGTGCAGGGCAGCTTCATCGTTGGCCGCAAGCTTGTCGACAATCCAGTCACGAAAGTCCCGGGCCCAGGGCTCGACGCTTTCCGGGCCGGCGTGCCAGTCCAGTTCCCGCAGGTTGTGGGTGATGCTGCCGGAGCCGATCAACAAAATGCCTTGATCGCGCAGGCTGGCCAGCGCTTGGCCGACGCGGTTCTGCAGCGCCGGGCCACCTCGGCTGGGCAGGGAAACCTGAACCACCGGTATATCCGCCTGCGGATACATCAGCGACAGTGGCACCCACACGCCGTGATCGAACGGTCGTTGCGGATCGAGACGCGCCGGCAGGTTGTTGGCGGTCAGCAAGTCGGCGACCTCGCGAGCCAGTTGAGGATCGCCCGGAGCTGGATACTGCACCTCAAACAGCGCGCGGGGAAAACCGCCGAAGTCGTGCCAGGTTTCCGGTTGCGGATGGCTGCTGACCAGCAGTTCATGACTTTCCCAATGGGCGGAAACGATGACGATGGCTTTCGGACGTGGCAGTTCGGCTGCCAGTCGCGCCAGGGCCGGGCCGCTGGCGCCGGGTTCCAGCGCCAGCATAGGTGAGCCGTGAGAGATAAACAGGCTGGGAAACATGGAAGGGTTCCTGAGCGTTAAGATGGCTCATCTTCAGTCAGTTCATTGATCTAATTCCAATATAAGTTTTAACGCCTTTTGATCGAATTCTTGGGAGGATGCATGCAGCCGGAGTTTTGGCACAAGAAGTGGGAATCGAACCAGATCGGCTTTCACCAGCGTCAGGTGAATCCGTATTTGCAGCGGCACTGGCCCGATCTGGCCATCCCGGCGCAGGCACGTGTGCTGGTGCCGTTGTGTGGGAAAAGCCTGGATCTGCTGTGGCTCGCCGGCCGTGGCTATCAGGTGCTCGGCGTCGAGCTGTCGGAGAAGGCCGTGGAAGACTTTTTCCTTGGGCAGCAATTACAGCCGCAGATCAGCGAGCAGGGCGACTTCAAGATTTATCGCGCCGGCGCGATCGAGTTGTGGTGCGGGGATTTCTTCTTGCTGACGGCGGCTGACGTGGCCGGTTGCACCGCCTTGTACGACCGGGCGGCGGTGATTGCCTTGCCGCCGTCGATGCGCGAACGTTATGCAGCGCACTTGCAGGGCCTGTTGCCGACTTGCCGAGGGCTGCTGGTGACGCTGGATTACGACCAGTCGCAGATGCCCGGGCCGCCATTTTCCGTGGACGATGCCGAAGTGCAGCGTTTGCTGGGCCGTGTCTGGCGCGTCGAGATGCTGGAAGAACAGGACGTGCTCGGTGATAGCTGGAAGTTCGTACAGGCCGGCGTAACTCGGCTGGAGGAGCGGGTGTACCGGATTTCCGGGCAGTAATCGACAGGCAAAAAAAGGCCCGCATCACTGCGGGCCTTCTCATGGTTGCGCCGGTTTGATCAGCCGCGACGACGCAGGGCGTCGATACGCTCTTCCAGCGGCGGGTGGCTCATGAACATGCGGGCGAACCCTTGTTTGATGCCACCGTTGATGCCGAAGGCGTTCAGGGTGTCAGGCATGTGCACCGGCAGGCCC
Organism: Pseudomonas sp. 1; assembly: GCF_056626735.1. Lineage (NCBI taxonomy): Bacteria > Pseudomonadati > Pseudomonadota > Gammaproteobacteria > Pseudomonadales > Pseudomonadaceae > Pseudomonas > Pseudomonas sp. 1. The sequence continues at coordinate 29,950 of NZ_JBWXMQ010000019.1, forward strand.
TGTTCGGCGCGCAGACGTTGCAAGGCGTTGATCATTGCGCCCGTACCGGCCAGACGTGCACCGGCATCGTCGGCACGGAACTCGCGTTTGCGCGAGAACCACATCACGATTGCGCTGGCCAGAATGCCCAGTACCAGTTCGGCGAAGATGGTCGCGATGTAGTAGGCCATGCCCTGGCCTTCTTCGTTTTTGAAGATCACCTTGTCGACGAAGTTGCCGATGATCCGCGCGAAGAACATCACGAACGTGTTCACCACGCCCTGGATCAGCGCCAGGGTGACCATGTCGCCGTTTGCCACGTGGCCGATCTCGTGGGCCAGCACGGCCCGCACCTCGTCTTCCTTGAAGCGCTCGAGCAAGCCCTGGCTGACCGCGACGAGAGCGTCGTTCTTGTTCCAGCCGGTGGCGAAGGCGTTGGCTTCGTAGGCCGGGAAAATCCCGACTTCGGGCATCTTGATCCCGGCCTCCCGGGACAGTTGCTCGACGGTTTGCAGCAGCCATTGTTCGTGGCGAGTGCGTGGCTGGGTGATGACCTGGGTGCTGGTGCTCATCTTCGCCATCCACTTGGAGATGAACAGCGAGAACAGGGAACCGGCGAAACCAAAGACTGCACAGAAAACCAGCAGCTGATTGAGGTTGAGGTCAACCCCGTTGGCCGCCATGAACCCGTTGAAGCCGAAAAGGCTCAGGGTGATGCTGGCTATCAGCACGACCGCCAGGTTAGTGGCCAAGAACAGCAGGATGCGCATCATGGTTGTAGAAATCTCCTCAAGCTAAAGATGTAGCGTACTGCGGGGTATATAAGGTGCGGCACCTGGCGATTCAACCGAGTGACTATTTCAAACTGTGTCCTACACCGGATTCGCCGGGCATGGGACATTTCCCACTGCCGAAACCGTTATGGATGACAGGCACGCGGCACCCGGTCTCATTGCCTCAGGCACGCATGATTCATATGAGTCGCAAGTGTAGAAGGTGCTGGAGGAGGGGTGGAGCAGAAGTGTTGCTGAATCAGACAGTGCGCAACGTTCGGGCCGTTGCGCACTGAGCGCCGGTTACTGGCGGTAGGACTTGAGGAAGTTGCCGATACGACCGATGGCCATGTCCAGGTCATCGACCCGCGGCAGGGTGACCACGCGGAAGTGGTCAGGCCACGGCCAGTTGAACGCCGTGCCTTGCACCACCAGCAGCTTCTCGGAGAGCAGCAGGTCGAGCACGAATTTCTCGTCGTTGTGGATCGGGCAGACTTTCGGGTCGATCTTCGGGAACGCGTACAGCGCGCCCATCGGCTTCACACAGCTTACGCCGGGAATGTCGTTGAGCAATTCCCAGGTCCGGTTGCGCTGTTCCAGCAGGCGGCCTTGCGGCAGTACCAGATCGTTGATGCTCTGATAGCCGCCCAGAGCGGTCTGGATCGCATGCTGACTCGGCACGTTGGCGCACAGGCGCATGTTGGCCAGCATGTCGATGCCTTCGATATAGCTGTGGGCGTTGTGTTTCGGCCCGGAAATGGCGATCCAGCCGGAACGGAAACCCGCCACGCGATACGACTTGGACAGACCGTTGAAGGTCAGGCACAGCAAGTCCGGGGCCAGCGAGGCGGTGCAAATGTGTACGGCGTCGTCGTAGAGGATCTTGTCGTAGATCTCGTCGGAGAACACCACCAGATTGTGCTGGCGGGCCAGTTCGAGCATGCCCAGCAGCACTTCCTTCGAATACACCGCGCCGGTCGGGTTGTTCGGGTTGATGATCACCATCGCCTTGGTGTTCGGGGTGATCTTGGCCTTGATGTCGGCCAGGTCCGGGAACCAGTCGGCACCTTCGTCGCACAGGTAATGCACCGCGTTACCGCCGGCCAGGCTCACGGCTGCGGTCCACAGCGGGTAGTCCGGCGCCGGCACCAGCACTTCGTCGCCGTTGTTGAGCAGCGCCTGCAGCGACATCACGATCAGCTCGGACACGCCGTTGCCCAGGTAGATATCTTCGATGCCGACACCTTCGACCTGTTTCTGCTGGTAGTACTGCATCACCGCCTTGCGCGCGCTGAACAGGCCTTTGGAATCGCTGTAGCCCTGGGCGGTCGGCAGGTTGCGGATCACATCCTGGAGAATTTCGTCCGGCGCTTCGAAACCAAAGGGCGCCGGGTTGCCGATGTTCAGCTTGAGGATGCGATGGCCTTCCTCTTCCAGGCGTTTGGCGTGCTTGAGCACCGGGCCGCGAATGTCGTAGCAGACGTTGGCGAGCTTGTTCGATTTGCTGAACTGCATGGCGATGTGATCCCGAAAATGAACGATCCAGGCGGCGGGTGGACAACCGTGCTGGGAATCCTGCGTCTTCACACAGGCAGGTGTCTTGGGCGGCGGTTTCCAACAATCCGTTTGAATGCGCAGGAACCCGCTGCCAGACTGGCGTGTGACGAGGCGCAATCATACGTGCCGCCCGATCCGTGGAAAAGGTACAGATCGGGCTTTTTCAGCCGCTGAGGTGTGATGATGGAAAAGATTGAAAAGACCCTGGAAGAATGGCGGGCGATGCTCGACCCCGAGCAGTTCAACGTGTGCCGCCTGAGCGCCACCGAGCGGCCGTTCTCCGGCAAGTACAACGCCACCAAGACCGATGGCGTCTACCACTGCATCTGCTGCAACGAGCCGTTGTTCGACTCCAGGACCAAATTCGACTCCGGCTGCGGCTGGCCAAGCTTCTACGCGCCGATCGGCGACAACGCCATGACCGAAATCCGTGACACCAGCCACGGCATGATCCGCACCGAAGTGAAATGCGCCAGGTGCGATGCGCACTTGGGCCATGTGTTCCCTGACGGCCCGCCGCCGACCGGTCTGCGTTACTGCATCAACTCGGTGTGCCTGGACCTGGTGCCGCGCGAGTAACCGAAATGGGCGATCCACGGGTCGCCTTTCGAATAATTAAATTGCACACAATTCAATTGCTCGCTATTTTTGCCGCCTATCCATTTTCAAGAGTGCGCACCATGAGCGATAACCTGCTGAACATTCCGTGCACCACCATCAAAGGCGAGCAAAAGACCCTCGCCGACTTCGCCGGCAAGGCAGTGCTGGTGGTCAATACCGCCAGCAAATGCGGTTTTACCCCGCAGTACAAAGGCCTTGAGGAGCTGTGGCAGACCTACAAGGATCAGGGCCTGGTGGTATTGGGTTTTCCGTGCAATCAGTTCGGCAAGCAGGAGCCGGGTAACGAGGGCGCCATCAGCGAGTTTTGCGAGCTGAACTACGGGGTCAGCTTCCCGCTGTTCAAGAAGATCGAAGTCAACGGTGCCGACGCGCACCCACTGTTCGTGCAATTGAAGAAACGCGCGCCAGGCGTGCTGGGCTCCCAGGGCATCAAGTGGAACTTCACCAAATTCCTGATCGGCAAGGACGGCCAGTTGGTCAAGCGCTTCGCCCCGGCTACCAAGCCGCAGGATCTGAGCCGCGAGATCGAAGCCCTGCTCAAATGAACAGCTTGTCCGCCGATTCGCTGAAGCTCGACAGCCAGCTGTGTTTCAAGTTGTATGCCGCTTCGCGGGCGGTGATTCGTGCTTACAAGCCGATGCTCGAACAGCTCGGCCTGACCTACCCTCAATACCTGGCGATGCTGGTGTTGTGGGAATGGCAGCAAACCGTGCCGGAGCAACCCACGGTCAAGGCGCTGGGTGAGCGTCTGGCACTGGATTCCGGCACGCTGACGCCGCTGCTAAAGCGTCTGGAGCAACTGCAGCTGGTCCAGCGTCAGCGCTCGGCCCGAGATGAGCGTGAGGTACATCTGAGCCTCACACCTCAGGGGCAAGCGCTGCGTGAACAGGTCGGGCCGTTGAAAGCACGGCTGCTGTGCGACAGCGGGGTGGATCTGGACCGGCTCAATGACTTGCGCGACGGTCTCGATCACCTGCTGGGGCAGATCAAGGCACTGTCGTAGTCGGAATCCACTGATCCAGCAGCGCCGCCAGCTCTTCACGGCGAAACGGCTTGGCCAGGTAGTCGCTCATGCCCGCCGCCCGGCAGCGTTCGCGTTCCTCGGACATGGCGTTGGCGGTCAGGGCGACAATCGGCAGATGCGGCCAGCGGCCGCTCTGGCGAATCTGGCGACTGGCTTCGTAGCCGTCCATCACAGGCATGTTGCAGTCCATCAGCACCAGATCGAAATCGTCGTGCTCCAGCTGATCCAGCGCTTCCACACCATGGGCGGCGACGACCACTTCGCAGCCGAGTTTCCCCAGCATGCCCTTGGCCACCAACTGGTTGACCGGGTTGTCCTCCACCAGCAGCACCCGACCGCGTCGCTGCGACGGCACGCTTTCGAGGCGCGCGCGGTCGATGGTGGAGAGGTCCGGCAACAGCGTCCGGCGCAGATTCTGATACAGCGCGTTGCGGGCCAGTGGTCGCGCCTGCTGCTGCAACGGCGCGAGGGCCGTGGCTTCCTCACCCGGCATGAAACTTCCGTAAGCGGTTACCAGCAGAATCGGCGCCGTCATCGCCGGGCGCAGGCCGAACAGGCATTCGGGGCAGTCGGTGATGATGACGTCGGGGGACAGGCCAAGCAGTGGATCGTCGAGGGTTCGCTGCTCGTAGGTCAGCCCCCAGACCGGCAGCAGACTTTCCAGCAGCTCTGCCAGCCCGCTGACCGCGCTGGTGATTGCCAGCACCTTGCCGTGCAACGGTGGCGGAATCACCGCGCGGGTGTGGCAGGGCAATGGCAGTTCGGCGCAGAACTGACTGCCGAAACCCACTTCGGAACTGATGGTCAGGCGCCCCTGCATGGCTTCGCACAGGTTATGGGTCAGTGCCAGGCCGAGCCCGGTGCCGCCGTACTGGCGGGTGATGCCGGCCCCCGCCTGGGTGAACGGCTGGAAAATCTTCACCTGCGCTTCCTGGGCGATGCCGATGCCGGTGTCGCAGACTTCGATCCGGACTCCGTCCTTCCAGGTAGACAAGCGCACGTCGACCCGGCCGAAGCGGGTGAATTTCAGGGCATTGGACAACAGATTGCTGACGATCTGCCTGACCCGGGTCGGATCGCCGAGCACCAGCGCCGGGAAGTACGGATCGATCAGGCAAGTCAGCTCGACACTCGGCGCCGCGTTCTGCGACAGCAGGTTGGCGGTGTCTTCGATCAGCGAACCGAGATCGAACGGAATATGTTCGAGCTCCAGTTGCCCGGCATCGAATTTCGACAGGTCGAGAATATCGTTGAGCAGCTCCACCAATACTTTGCCAGAGTCGTGAGCGATGGACAGTTGTTGCTGTTGTTCGGGGTTGAGCGGGCCGTCGAGCGAAAGGGCGATCATCCCCAGCAGGCCGTTGAGCGGGGTGCGGATCTCGTGGCTCATGTTGGCGAGAAATGCCGAGCGTGCCTCGGCCATGTCCAGTGCGGTGCTGCGGGCCACTTCCAGTTCCCGGTTGGACTGGCTTAGGCGCGCGTTGATCGCCTTGAGCTCGGCGGTACGCGCGGACACGATGTCTTCGAGTTGCGCGAGGTAATCGGTGAGCCGGTTTTCCGCATTGCGCCGCTGCTGGATTTCCGTGGCGATGTTCTCGAACTGCTGATTGGCCACCTTGACCAGTACGCCGATCTCGTCATTGGCGTGTCCGCCTGGACATTCAAGGGTGGTCGGTTCGGCACTGCGCGGGTCGCGACTGCTGAGTTCGCGGATCACCCGCACCAGCGGTTTGGTCAGCATCACGTAGAACAGCGCGAGCAGGATCCCGGTGAGAATCAGGCTGCGGGCGAAACCGTTGATCAGCGTGACCTCGGCCCGGCGCAGGAAGCGGCTGCCGAACGCGTACGTGTCGACTTCCAGACTGAGGGTGCCGAGGGATTCGTTGGGCAAGTGATCGAGATAGAGGCGGTCTTCGAACTGGCGTTTGGCGCCGAACAGGAAGTCGCTGATCATCCGGTAGCCGCTTTGCAGCTCCGGGCGTTTGACGTTGGCCAGCACCGTCTGGTTGTTGTCGGTCAGGCGTGCGGAAATGATGGCCGGCGAGCGCAGCAGTCCCAGGGTCAGCTCCTGCGCCAGTTCGGCATCGATGTTGTAGGCGATGCGCGAGGCCGGGTTGTGACTGATTTCCAGCAAAGACAGGATTTCACGGTTGATGGACGCGTCTTCACTGGCATAATCGATGCCGATTTGCAGCAGGCTGAGCAGCGTGCCCAGAATGAACCCGACCAGCACGGTAAGCCGGGCCTGTTTGTACGACAGCCGGTGGGTGAATTTGATATCCATGGGGTGTTGAACCACTTCCGTTTCCCTTCGCTGCTCAAGCATAGTCGATCATGTACGGACTCCTGAGTTCCCGAAGCGCCTTGTAGCAAGGGCCGGGACAGGTTTCGAACGCTGTCTGTCGTCGCTGCACCGCCATCATCACTGTGAACGAGCCCGAGGAGAAGACGTGGATTCCCGATTGAATGCTTTTCTTGAGCGCGCCGAGTCGGTTCTGGCGCGGATCGAACCGCTGCTGCCGGCTCCACGCCCGGTCATCGACTGGGGTACCTGCCTGGCTGCACGCTGGCAGCGTGACGGTCGCAGCGGTTATCTGCTGCCGCTGGAAGTCAGCCTCGACATGCGTCTGTCGGACCTGATCGGTGTCGACCGGCAGCTGGAGCAACTGGGCCGAAATACCCAGCAGTTTCTCGACGGCATGCCGGCCAACCATGCGCTGCTGTGGGGTTCGCGCGGCACCGGTAAATCGTCGCTGGTGCGCGCGCTGCTGGCTGAACATGCCTCGGCCGGTTTGCGTCTGATCGAAATCGAGCGCGATCACCTGGCGGACCTGCCACGGGTGGTGGAGCAGATCGCCAAGCTGCCGCAGCGCTTTGTGCTGTTCTGCGACGACTTGTCGTTCGAGTCCGGCGAAGGCGACTACCGCGTGCTGAAAAGCGTGCTCGACGGCTCGCTCGAACAGGCGCCGGACAACGTGTTGCTGTACGCCACCTCCAACCGTCGCCATCTGGTGCCGGAAAAGGAAAGCGACAACGAAAACTGGAAGCGCGTCGATGGCGAGCTGCATCCGAGCGAGGCGGTGGAAGACAAGATCGCGCTGTCGGATCGCTTCGGCCTGTGGCTGTCGTTCTATCCGTTTACCCAGGAACATTTCCTCAACGTCGTCGAGCACTGGATAGGCCAGTTGGCCACCAAGGCCGGCCTGAGCTGGGAGCGCGACGAACAACTGGACATCCTCGCCGTGCGCTGGGCAACCGGTCGTGGCAATCGCAACGGACGTTGCGCATACCAATTCGCCCGTTACTGGGTGGGACTGAAATTGTTGGAGCACAAGGCATGATTGATTTGCAACAGAGCGGCCAGGGCCTCGAAGGCTATGGCATGTTGGCCGCGCAACTGGAGTCGCTGCTGGCGGACGAACGCGATTTCATCGCCAACGCCGCGCAGTTTTCGGCGTTCCTGTACAACCAGCTCGATGACCTGAACTGGGCCGGTTTCTACCTCAATCGCAACGAAGAGCTGGTGCTTGGCCCGTTCCAGGGCCAGATCGCCTGCGTGCGCATTCCGTTCGGTCGCGGTGTGTGCGGCGCGGCGGCTGCCAGCCTGCAGACGCAACGGGTCGAAGACGTTCACGCGTTCCCCGGCCATATCGCCTGCGACAGTGCGTCGAACAGCGAGCTGGTTGTGCCGTTGGTCAAGGACGGTCGTCTGATCGGTGTGCTCGACCTCGACAGCCCGAAGCTCGCGCGTTTCGGTGCCGAGGATCAGGCCGGGATCGAACAGCTGGCGGCGATTTTCCTGCGCCTGACCGACTGCTGATCACACCGCCAGGCCTGCCTTGAGCAGCACGGCCGCCGGGTCCACGGCATCGATCTGCCGTGGATCGAGAAAACGCGTGGCGTACTGCAGATACACGCCATCGCGAACGAACAGCCCGAACAGCTCGGCATCGATGTGAGCCTCGCGGCACATGGTGGCCATGATCCCCAGCGCTTCACTGAGGGACTTGGCCTTTTTGTACGGGCGGTCGGCGGCGGTCAGGGCTTCAAAGATGTCGGCAATCGCCATCATCCGCGCCGGCAGGCTCATGTCTTCGCGTTTCAGGCGCTTGGGATAACCGGTGCCATCCATCTTTTCGTGATGCCCCCCGGCGATTTCCGCCACGCTGTTCAAATGCCCGGGGAAGGGCAGGTGACTGAGCATCAGGATCGTCTGCACCATGTGGTGGTTGATGATGTAGCGTTCTTCGCGGGTCAGCGTGCCCCGAGGAATGCTGAGGTTGTAGAGCTCGCCGCGATTGTATTTGTAAGGCGGCACGTCGAGCTTGAAGCCCCACGGATTGTCCTCCGGAATCAGCTCGCCCTCGGCGCGTTCCAGCAGATGTTCCTGCTTGTCCGCCAGCAGCGGTTCGCTGACCGGCAAGGTCGGTGCCGGGGTGCGTGCCTGACGCCGGTTCTCTTCCCACGACAAGCCCAGTCGATCATCCAGCGTGCGGGTCCAGGTACGTTGCGCAATACGTTGCAGACGTTGCAGATCGGCCTCGGCCATCGCTTCACTGCCCAGATTGCAGTGGGCGACGAATGCAAAATCGTCATCCAGTGCTGTCAGGGTTGCGTCGCGCAGCTCGGCCAGTTGCCGTTCATCGCCGCCCATGGCCACGGCTTGCCAGTAGCTGACCCATGCATCGCGCTTGAGCAATTCGAAGCGGGTGCGGATTTCATGAAGACGATCGTTCAGGGTTTCCAGTTTGGTGGCTTTGTCGACCACGTATTCCGGGGTCGTGACCTTGCCGCAATCGTGCAGCCACGCGGCAATATGCAAGGCCTCCCATTCGTCTTCATTCGGATGGTAGTCACTGAACGCCGGTGCCTGACTGGCCGCTGCGGCATGGGCGAGTATCAGCGTCAGCTCCGGCACGCGCTGGCAATGCCCGCCGGTATAAGGGCTCTTGGCGTCGATGGCGCCCGCCAGCAACTGAATGAACGCGTCCAGCAATTGTTTCTGCCGGGCTTGCAGGCGCTGGCTCTCGATACTCACCGCCGCCGCCCCGGACACCGCTTGCAGGAAGGCGATGCGATCGGGCCGCAGCTTTTCCAGATCGCTCGCCGTACCGCTGTCATTGATCAGCAGTACCAGCAGGCCGACGGTCTCGTTGTGCCGGTTATGCAGGCGGATACCGATCAGATGAACCCTCGGCGATTCCATGGCCAGCAGCACTTTCTGCAGGTCGGTGGCCTGTTCGAAACCCAGATTGCTCACGACCGTGTTGGCGTTCGCCAGTTGTCGGAACCATTCGGGACTCGGAGCGGTGTCAAGGTTGTGCCCCTGAATATCGAACGCGGCCAGGCTTTGGGACACGCCGTCGACCACCAGACCGCAGGGCTCCATGCGATCGCCATCGTTTTCGCGCAGATAAATCAGGCCCGCCTGGGCCTGGGCGATCTGCACGGTCTCGAACAGCACCCGTTGCAGCAGCGGGGCGAAGCGGGTTTCGGCGGTCAGACTGTCGGTGATCCGAAAGAAACTGGCCAGAGTGTCTTTCATGCGGGCCATCGACAGACTCAACTGGTCGACCTCCAGCACCGGCGAACGTCGGGTCACGGGAAAATTGAAATCGAAACTGCGAATCGCGTCGGCCTCCTTGACCAGCGCATGCAGCGGCTTGACCAGAATTCGCGAGATCAGCCAGCCCAGCGGCAGGCACAGCAGAAGGGTGGCCAGCGTGATCAGCGCGCCTTGCCAGCGCATGCGGTAGGCGTCGACCAGCAACTCGTCCTCCGGCACCAGCAACGCCATCTGCAAGCCCTTCGGTCCACCTTCCTGCAACTGGCTGCGGGCGACGATCCATTGCCGGCCGTCGGCCTTGATCCGATTGCCCTGGTGACCGGAAAACAAGGCATGCAGGGCGGGGCTCAAGTCGGCAACCTTGGCCAGACGCGCGGTTCGGTCATCGACGATCAACCGGCTGCTGTCGGGATAGGCCACGGCATTGCCGTCGGCGTCGAACAGGACGATTTCCGTGGCGGGTGTCACCACGTGTTTGATCAGGGTTGCGGAGAGTGCGTCGAGGGTCAGGTCGGCACCGATCACCGCGTCATCACCGCTGCGTCGAGCCAGTGTCGTGCCGACGTTGCGGGTGGAGAAAAAGACGTAGGGTTCGGTGGTGATCTGTTCGGTCTGCTGCCGCGCGTTGATGTACCACGCCCGGCTGCGGGGATCATAAGGATCGTCGGGGTTGTCCTGCCGGCCGACCGGGGACAGGGCCTGATCGAAGAACAGCGACTGCGAATGCGCCTGACCGCTGGCGTCGTGTTCGATGCTCCAGACCTGAAAAGCCGCTGCCTCGGGTGCCTTGAGCAGGTTTTTCAGCGCCGGCGTGCGCAAAGGACGAACCATGAAGAAGTCGCCGTTGCCATATCCCAGATACAGCGAGGCCAGATCCGGATTGTCCGTCAGGGACTGGCTGAACGGCTTGAGCAGCGCCAGGCGCGGTTCGAGACCGGAAGACCGGGCGGCAGGGGTGTCGGCCAACAGACTCAGCAAATGCCGGATCGGTGCATAAGTGGCTTGCAGATCGAGGCGTACATCCTGTTCGATGCGATTGAACAGTTTTTCGCTGCTCGACAGGATGATCTGTGTGGTCTGTCGATAGTTGAACAGACCCAGCACCACCCCGGTGAGCAACAGCAGAAAGGTGAACATGACGCTGATGTGCACATGCAGCGGGAACCGGCGTTGTTCCGGGCGCAGTGGGCTGGGCATTGCGGACTCTCCGTGTAGGTAAGCACACCGCTCAGCGTCCAAGCATAGTTAAGCCCCGGTCACTTTGCTCTGGCTGATCCGGTTCAGTTGCTGTTCCAGTGCCTGCTCCAGTTCCAGGATGGCAAGGCGGCTGGCCTGACAGCGACGCTCGATCTCGTCCCCCGGCAGCGCTTGCTGACAAGCCTGCTCAAGTGCATCGCAACTGTCGATCAGACGTGTGGCCTGGGCAATGCGTGCGGCGCCTTTGATCTTGTGTGCGATGACGGCCAGCGCAGGGCGGTCCCGTGTGAGGGACACAGTCTGCAACTCCTGCCGGTCAAGACGACTGCTGTTGAGCAGTTCTGCCAGCAGGCGGTGAGTCTGGGAGGGGTTGCCGCCGGTCAGCAGCGTGAGCCCTTGCAGATTGAACACCGGCGCACGGAACAACGGCTTAACGCTGTCGACCCATTGGCTCAGGCTGTTCAGGCTCAGGGGTTTGAACAGGCACTCGTTCATGCCGGCCTGTTTGCAGCGCTGGATTTCCTCCGGCTGGGCATTGGCGGTGAACCCCAGCACCGTGCACGCCGGGCGGCGGGTGAGCATTTCGTGCTGACGAATCGCCCGGGTCAGCTCATAGCCGTTCATGACGGGCATGTTGCAGTCGGCAATGACCAGATCGAATTCGCCGTTCTTCCATTGCTCCAGTCCGCGCTGGCCATCTTCGGCAATACTGAAGCGGTGCCCGAGGTACTCCAGCTGCTGGCACATCAGAAGCCGATTGGCCGGATGGTCATCGACCACCAGAACCGTCAAGGGGATGAGGGATGCCTGAATCTGCGGTTCGTCTTCTGCTCTCGCCACTTGCGCAGGCAGGATGGCCATCGGTAGCGAGACACTGACCTGTGTGCCGACTCCGGGCAAGCTGCTCAACCGCAGTTTTCCTCCCATCATTTCGCAAAGGTTGCGGCTGATGACCAGTCCCAGGCCCGCGCCGCTGACGGTTCGTTGTCCGCCGTTGCCGGCCTGGGCGAAGGGTTCGAACAGTCGCAACTGATCCTGCGTCGTGATCCCGATGCCGCTGTCCTGTACGGTCAGTTGCACCATCGAGCGTTCCGGATCGTCGGTGGGTTGAACATCCAGCGTGATTTTGATGTGTCCTGCTTCGGTGAACTTGATGGCATTGCTGATCAGGTTCGACAGCACCTGCTTGAAGCGCAGCGGGTCGAGGTGTACATCGACATCCAGTTCCGGCGGAGAGACGGACATCGCCAGTGAAAGGTGTTTCTGCCGGGCGAGCCCTTCGAAGATTCTGACCACAGAACCGACGGTATCGATCAGGTTGATTCGCTCGGGGTTCAGACTCAGCCGCCCGGACTCGATGCGGGCAATGTCCAGGATGTCGCCGATCAGGCCCAGCAGATCCTTGGCAGAATGGTAGGCCGTTTCGATGCCGGAGCGATCCGGGTGAGCGTGGTCCATGCGCTTGAGCGTCAACTCGAGCATGCCGATCACGGCGTTCATCGGTGTGCGGATCTCGTGGCTCATGGTCGCCAGAAACGTACTTTTGGCCCGGTTGGCATCGTCCGCCTGCTCCTTGGCAGCGCGCAGCTCATCAAGCAGCTCGCGGCGCTCGCTGATGTCGATCCAGCCGCCGATGATTCCCTGAACTTCACCGCTGGAGTCCCGGTACGGCAGGATCCAGTGATAGATCGTCAGATGCCGGTTGCCGATCTGCAGCGGCCGGTCGAGCACCAGCGGTTTGCCCTCGGCCATTACCCGCTGATAGTCGGCCTGATACGTCAGGGCTTCGAAAGCATTGTTCGATGGCCCCTGCATCACACTTTTGCCAATGACGTCTTCGCGTCGGGCATTGAACGCCTGGAGATAGCTGTCATTGCAGCTTTTCAGCACGCCCTGGCGGTCACGCACGTAGATGGGGTGGGGTGTGCCGTTGACCAGTGCGCCCATGAATTCCAGTTGATCGTTCAAGGCTCGTTCGGCTGCCTTGCGTTGTTTGATCTGGCGGCGCATGTAGGCATTCCAGAACAGCGACAGCAGCAACAGCAGGCAGGCGCCGCCGATCGCCTGATAAAAAAAGCGCTGGTACTGATGCCATGTGCCTTGCGAAACACTTGAGTAGCCACGCCAGCGACCATTGATGATGCCCAGTTCTTCGGGGGTGATGCTCATCAGCGACTTGTCGATGATCGAGCTCAGTTCCGTGTTGTCTCGAGCTGTGGCCAGGGAGAAGGCCGCCTGACGTGTGCCGATGGTGGTGGTGATCTGCAGTGGCTGTTCGAAAATGCGGGATGTGATGAAGTAGTTGGCGATGACCAGCGAGTTCACTGCGCCCTCGACCTGACCTGCGTCGAGTAACGCCACGGCACTGAAGGTGTCGGGTGTTTCGATCAGTTGGATACGTGGAAATTCGGACCGCAGGTATTCGATCATCGGATTGCCCTGGGCGATCGCCAGTCGTTTGCGTTTGAGCTGACCCAGGTGGGTCGGACTGTCGGCCGCTTTTCGGGTCAACAGGACATAGGAGTTTTCCAGGTAGGGGCGACTGAAGGTCAGGGTTTGCTCGCGCTGAGTGGTGGGCAGCAGGGCGGCGATAAGGTCGGCCTGGTGATTTTCAACCTGCTTGATCATCTCTGCATCGTTGCGGCTGCGGCGGACGTCGAAACGCAGGCCGGTGCGCAAGCGGATGAGTTCGAGCAGGTCGGCACTGATGCCGCGAAAGTTGCCATCACTGTCGAAGAACGTCAGCGGGGCGAAGGCCTCGTTGACGACCACACTTACCACCGGATTCCTTTTCAGCCACTGTTCTTCGCGTCGGGTCAGTTGCAGCTTCTGGTCTGTGAGCAGTGTGTCGCTGCCGACGCTCCAGCGCTTGGCGATGTTTTCGCGCTCGCTGCCAGGGACAGTCTTGAGCACGGTGTCGATGATTTTGACCAGCTGTGCGTTGTTGCGATGCACGGCGAAGCTGAACCCGTGAGCCTCGTGCTTGCCGAAATTGGCCATGCGGATGTTGTTCAGGTAACCCTTGCTGATCATGTAGTGCGTGGAAATGGTGTCGCCGAGAAACACGTCCGCCTGATCGAATGCGACGGCGTTGATTGCGTTCTGGTAGGACGGATAGGACGTGATGAGGGCTTTGGGATACATCGCCTTGACCTCATCCAGCGGCAGATAGTGATAGAGCATGCTCAGCCGCAGACCGGCCAGGCCTTCGGTCAGAGAGCGGGTTTCGCCTTCGCGGGTCACCAGCACCGGTTGATCGACGGCGTAGGGGCGGGACAGCACGATGTCCGGGTTTTCCGCTTCGAAGCCGTTGGATGTGCCGAGCATGTCGATGCTGCCGTCGATCAATGCCCGAATCGCGGCTTCTCGAGACGCGAAGCGCCTGACCTTGACCGGCAGACCGGTCGCCTGGCCGACCAGCCCCGCGTAGTCCGCCGTGAATCCCTCGAAGTCGTGCCCGCTGGTGGTCATGTCGAAGGGCGGATAGTCGGGAGCAGAGGCCCCAAGAATCAACTCATTGCGAGCGTGCAGCCACGCCATCTGCGCGGGCTCGAGCGAGACCGATATGGATCTGTCGGTCGAGCGCGCAAGCAGGACAAAGTCCTGGAAGGTAAGCGATGCAACCGTGACAGGTGCGCTGATACACAGGCATGCACTCAATGCAATCAGAAAACTCTTTAAGCGACTGGGCATGTTGGCTCTCACACGAGTGCGTTACGTTTGGCCATTTCGATAAGTTCTACAAGGGACTTGGCTTTGAGTTTTTGCATGAGGCGTTTTTTATAAGTACTGACGGTTTTATTGCTGAGAAACATGCCTTTGGCTATTTCCTTGTTGGTGCGTCCTTGAGCAAATAATTGCAGCACCATCAGTTCCCGGTCATTGACGGATTTGAAAAGTTCAAGTTCTACATAGCGCACATCATCTTGACGAACCGGATTCAAGGCCTGGCTGGGAAAGTAGTTGTAACCGGACAGTACGGCTTTGATTGCACTGACCAGTTCGCTCAGGTCTTCCTGTTTGCACACGTAACCCGAGGCACCTGACTGCATGCAACGTATGCCGAACAGGGTCGGGCATTGCGCAGTCAATACCAGCGTCTTGAATGGCGAACTCATTGCGTTGAAGCGGGACAGGACTTCCAGGCCGTCGAGTTTGGGAATGCTGATGTCGAGGATGATCAGGTCGGGCATGCATTCGCGAACCATCTGCATGGCATCGACACCGTTATCGGTTTCTCCGACGACTTTATAACCTTCATGCTCCAGCAGCATTCGAACGGCAAGGCGGATGACCGGGTGATCGTCGACAATAAAAACGGAGTTCATAATCAAATCCCATACGAGCGCAAATAAAGGGCGAACCTTAGCTCAGATGAATGAACGCTCGCATGAACTGGCAGGCCGTCAGCAGCAATCAGGGAGAAGTCCTACAAATAAAGAAGAATCAGACTACGTGTTAACTAGGTTTGACGTAGGTAGAGGCGTGAGATGTTCAAGAGTTGTTCTTGTTTAAGTTTGGAGGGGGCGCAGTGCGGTCGATGCTGAAACTATTATCGGTTTTCCGGTTTCGCCTTCTTGAACATATAAAAAAGGAAAGGTCTGTCTTTTCGCCGTTATTGCACAAGACCCGCCCGATCCATTGCAGATTGGGCGGGGGTGCAGGCGTCAGTGGCTGGAACGGCCGGTCATTTCCAGCGCCATGTCGCTGGCGTAGCTGTCGGTCATGCCGGCGATGAAGTCGATCATGCGCAGGAACGATGTGTGTAGAGGACCGTACGGATCCGGTGCGTTGTTGCCCAGCAGATCGAGAATCCGGCGGCTCTTGAACGACGGCGTGCGGCCGTTGTGCTGTTCCAGGGCCGCACCGCAGAAGGCGTTGAGCAAAATCTCCAGGGTCGTGTAAGCACCAATTTCATGCAGGGTCTTGCGCTTGTCCTGAAAGATTTTCTTGCGGGCGATGTCTTTGGCGTTCAACACGCAGCGCTTGGCCGGACCGTGCATGTGCTCCACCAGATCCCCCGGCAGCGTACCGGCCAGCAGTGCGTCCTGTTGTTCGACGAAGGCTCGGGCGGCCGCGTTGGTCAGATGTTCGATGGCCTTGCCGCGCAGGATTGCCAGTTTGCGCCGGCGTGAATCCTGCGGGCCGAGCTGGCGATAGGTTTCGGGCAGATCATCGCCGACCAGACCGAGCAGCAGCGACTCGACTTCGGCATAATCCAGCAGCTCCATTTCCAGGCCATCTTCCAGATCGATCAGGGCGTAGCAGATGTCGTCCGCCGCCTCCATCAGATACACCAACGGATGGCGTGCCCAACGTTGCTCTTCCAGTTGCGGCAGACCCAGCTTGTGGGCGATCTGCTCCAGCAACGGCAGTTCGCTCTGATAGCAACCGAATTTGTGCTTCTTGTAACCGAGGGAGTCAGCGTGTCGCGCGGTCCACGGGTACTTCAGATAGGTGCCGAGGGTGGCGTAGGTGAGTCGTGTCCCGCCGTCGAACTGGTGATATTCCAGCTGCGTGAGCACCCGGAAACCCTGGGCATTGCCTTCGAAATTCAGGAAGTCGCCGCGCTCGGCGTCGCTCATCGCGTCCAGCCATCCGCGCCCGGCAGCCTGCTGGAACCAGTGACGGATCGCGTCTTCACCGGAATGGCCGAACGGCGGATTGCCGATGTCGTGTGCCAGGCAGGCCGATTGAACCACCATGCCCAGATCGCTCGGTTCGCACCATTCGGGCAGGGCGCGGCGCAGGGTTTCACCGACGCGCATGCCCAGCGAGCGGCCGACACAACTGACTTCCAGCGAGTGGGTCAGGCGCGTGTGAATGTGGTCGTTGCTCGACACCGGATGCACCTGGGTCTTGCGCCCCAGGCGGCGGAAGGCGCCGGAGAAGATGATGCGGTCATGGTCTTTATGGAACGGGCTGCGGCCCAGTTCCTGCGGGCTGTGCAAGGGTTTGCCGAGACGTTCGCGGTTGAGCAGGGTATGCCAATCCAAGGCTGATTCTCTCCGTCTGGTGACTGATTCCCTAGCTTCCCGGTTCAGGCTGGCATCTGCAAGCGCAACTACAATCCTGCCGCATCGATGTCGATCAGCAGCAGGCGCTCGCCGTTATCGAAAAACTGTCCGGCGGTCAGGCAATACTGGTTGCTGGTGGCGTCGCGATAGGTGTTGGAAAGCGTCAGGCGCCGTTCTTCCCAGCCTTCGGCCAGCAGGTGATAGAAGTACGGGCGCCACGACCAGTTGTGGCCCAGGTAGCGATTGTCGGCGACCCAGCCGCTTTGTCGCCATTCCAGGTTTGGCGTCAGCTGGGTGCCGTGACGGTCGCATTGGTAAAAGCGCAGCAGCCACGGGAAGGCGTCGAGCTGTGGCAGGGCGCTGAGCGGGGCGCGGGCCTGGGCCCAGGTTTGCAGGATGGTCATGAGTTCGCCGAGCTGCTGGCGCATGAACATCCATCTGCTGCGTTCGGCCAGCTTCTGGCGCACGTAGGACTGGCGCAGCTCGGCAAAGCGCTCAACGAAGTCATCCGTGCCGAAAAGTGCCTCATGCGCCCGGGCGAACAGAAAACCTTGCACGTAGCGCGATCCGCACTCCAGCGCGAAATTCAGCTGCGCCGTGGTTTCCACGCCTTCGGCAATGATCCAGCAGCCGGTTTTTTCGGCCATTTGCGCGAGGGCTTTGACCACGTCACTGCTCGGGCCGCCAAGTGCGGCGGCCTGGAACAGGCGCATGTCGAGTTTGAGAATGTCCGGTTGCAGCGCCAGCACGCGATCAAGCTGCGAATAGCCGGCGCCGAAATCGTCGATGGCAATCCGGGCACCGGCATCGCGATAGCGGGCCACGACTTCGCTCAGGCGCTGGCTGTTGCCGCCAAGTTCAGTAATCTCGAAAACAATCCGCTGTGGATCGATACCGTGCCGTGCAAGCTGTTTCAGGCTCGGCAAGGCCTGGTCGGCACGCAAGCGACTGATCCAGCGCGGTGACATGTTCAGGCTGAGAAACCAGTCCGGCGGCGCTTCGTGCAGTCGGCTCAACGCGTTATCCCGGATCTGCCGGTCCAGTCGGCGCAGCGCGACGGCCGGGGTGCGCGGGTCGGCGAACAGCGGTCCGACCGATACCAGTTGGCCATCGGCCTGGCGCAGACGACCCAGTGCCTCGACACCTGCAATGCGTCCGGTGGCGGTATCGATGAAAGGTTGAAAGCAGGCGAGCGGTTGCCCGTCGATCACGGGGCCTCCTTGTCGTTCTTGTTCTGGTCGAATTCTGCCGGCCGGATAGGCGAGCGGGATTGAATCTCCGGATAAGAGATTCAATCCCGCTGATGTTGCAAGAATGCAGCCAGATGCGAAGGGTCAGCGTTTGCTCGAACTCTGCATGACCAGCTTGATCAGTGGAGCGAGGCTGGTGCCCAGGCGGATCAGTCGGGTCAAGCCGCCGACACCACCGCTTTTGGCTCCTTTTCCCGTGATGAAGCCCAGCAGCGTCACGGCCGCCACGCCCCATAACGGCGCGTGCTTGATGCCGAAACCGCCCTGCAGGTTTTGCGTCATGCCACGCATGCGTTGCAGTGGTTGCAGGACCTGGCCGGTTTCGTGGCGGATTTCCTGACGATGCATTTCCATGCGCAAACGGATCAGTGCCTTGCGCATTTCCCGGCGTGAGCTGTTGTGCGGAAGTTCAGGCAGGCTCATGGCAACAGGCGCTCCCGGTCGTTGGCCAATTCTTCCAGCGTGCCGTGGAAGGGCGAGGATTCATCGAAGATCGCGGCCTTGAGACGCAGCGCGCAAAAGATTGCTGCCAGGGTATAGAACACACACAGACCAATGATTGCAGCCAGGCGATAGGTGTCCCAGAACACAATCAGGACAAGCGTCGACAGGCCAACCAGCAACAGCAGCGCAAACACCAGCGCGAGGCCGGCGAACAGCAACAGGCTGACGGTACGTGACTTCTGCTCCTGCAATTCGATACCGAACAATTCGACGTGGCTGTGCAGCAGACCGAGAACGGCGGCGCCCAGACGTCGTGTGGAGGAGGCGGTGCCCGTGTTCGGGCCGGATTCACCGATCGACATGATCAGCGCCGCGTGGCCAGCAGGCCGATCAGAAACCCTACGCCGGCGGCGATGCCCACCGATTGCCAAGGGTTGGCGGACACATATTCCTCGGTGGCGGTGACCGCAGCCTGACCGCGCTCGCGCAGAGTCTCTTCAGTCAACTTCAGGGTTTCCCGTGCGCGCAGCAGGCTCTCGTGGATTTGCTCGCGCAACTCGTCAGCCTGATCACCGGCCAGCGTGGCGGTGTGTTCCAGCAACCGTTCAGTGTCGCTGACCAGCGTCTGGAAGTCGTTCATCAGGATTTCTTGAGCAGTCTTTGCCTTGATGCTGGCCATGGGGGATCTCCGTAAGTGGCGTTTTGAAGCAGCGTTCTGAAGCGTTCGAGTATGAGCCAAGTGTGAAGGTTCAGTGCAAATGGCTGGTACAACTTTTGCTGTGTCGTGGTGCGTCGATCGGTAGCAGTGCGCTGTTGCCGGGCGCGAACCCGGGCAAAGCATGGCCCGGACGATGAGGGTTCATGTCAGCCCATCGACCTAGTGCGCCAAAGCGGTTCACCGAACTACCGGATCAGTGACTGCGCAGGCGCAACTTGGTGCATGAAATGTGCGCATGAACCGCTTTGGTGCCTTTTTCAGCTTCGGGTCTGCCTCCTCATGGAAAATCTGCAAAGCGCTGTGGACACACTGGTTCACAGTTCGAACACGTTGTTCATTCTGATCGGTGCGGTCATGGTGCTGGCCATGCACGCCGGATTCGCGTTTCTGGAGGTCGGAACGGTTCGCCAGAAAAACCAGGTCAACGCCCTGTCGAAGATTCTCAGCGACTTCGCGGTGTCGACGCTCGCCTATTTCTTTATAGGCTATTGGCTTTCGTACGGGGTGACCTTCCTGCAACCGGCGGCGGTGCTCAGTGCCGATCATGGTTATGGACTGGTGAAGTTTTTCTTCCTGCTGACCTTTGCAGCGGCGATCCCGGCGATTATCTCCGGCGGCATCGCCGAACGGGCGCGGTTTGTGCCACAACTGTGCGCCACGGCGCTGATCGTAGCGTTCATCTACCCGTTTTTCGAAGGCATGATCTGGAACGGCAACTACGGCCTGCAAGCCTGGCTGACTGCGCAGTTCGGTGCAGCCTTCCATGACTTTGCAGGTTCTGTGGTGGTGCATGCCATGGGCGGTTGGCTGGCGCTGGCGGCGGTGTTGCTGCTCGGGCCGCGCAACGGGCGCTATCGTGACGGCAAGCTGGTGGCGTTCGCGCCTTCGAGCATTCCGTTTCTGGCATTGGGTTCGTGGATTCTGATCGTCGGCTGGTTTGGCTTCAACGTAATGAGCGCGCAAACCCTGCAGGGAGTCAGCGGACTGGTGGCGGTCAACTCGCTGATGGCGATGGTCGGCGGCACGGTGGCGGCGTTGATCGTCGGGCGCAACGACCCGGGCTTTCTGCACAACGGTCCGTTGGCCGGGCTGGTGGCGGTGTGCGCCGGTTCCGACCTGATGCACCCGGTCGGCGCGCTGGTGACGGGCGCGATTGCCGGTGCCCTGTTTGTCTGGTGCTTCACGGCGGCGCAAGTCAAATGGCGGATCGATGACGTGCTGGGTGTCTGGCCGTTGCACGGTCTGTGTGGCGTGTGGGGCGGCATTGCCTGCGGGATCTTCGGCTCGACCGCGCTGGGCGGACTCGGCGGCGTCAGCCTCATCAGCCAGTTGATCGGCACCGCCCTTGGTGTGGCGGTGGCGCTGATCGGCGGGTTTGTCGTCTACGGTTCGATCAAGGCACTGCATGGTTTGCGCCTGAGCCAGGAACAGGAGTACTACGGCGCCGACCTGTCGCTGCACAAGATCGGCGCGGTGAGCCAGGACTAGGTTTCCTCATCGTCGGCTCCGGGGTAAAAACCGTGAAGCAGGCGATAGCGATCGATGCGCACCTGATCGACTTTCTCCTGCACCCGATGCGCAGGAAACCCCAGCAGGATCAGCGCATGGGAGCCGAGCATCAGGCTTGACTCCAGCAGCTCCGGCACCACTTCACTGGCGCCGGCCGCTTTCAGCTCGGCCGACTGGCTGTCATCCCGGGTGCGTACCAGAATCGGTACTGTCGGGTTGAGGCGCCGGGCCTCCTTGAGAACCCGCAAGGCTACGTCGGCTTGATCCACGGCAATGACCAGCAACCTGGCGCGCAGCAAGCCGACGGCGGTCAACAGATCGCCGCGGGTTGAATCGCCGTAGTGGACGTCGCGTTCGACGGTGGCGGCTTCCTGTATTCGCACCGGATCGTTATCCAGTGCGACGTAGGTTTGCCCGGCATTGCGCATGAAGCGCCCGATCGACTGACCGACACGGCCGTAACCGCAGATCACCACATGCCCGTCGAACCCGGCATTGAGGGCGCTGATTTCCTCGATCTGCGCTTCCTGATTGGGTTTGCGGTGCAGGGCGGCGGCGATGCGCGGTGCGGCGCGTAACAGCAAAGGCGTCAGCAGCATCGAGCAGAAGGTGGCGGCGAGCAGCAGGGCGCCGAGCTCGGCGGGGAGCAGCCGGTTCTGCTGCATCTGCGCCATCAGGGCGAAGCAGAATTCTCCGCCCTGGGCGAGAGCAAGACCGCTGCGCCAGGCCGTTTCACTGTCGCTGCCGCGCCATTTCACCAGCAGCGTCACCACCAGGCCTTTGATCACCAGTAAACCCAGGGTCATGCCGATAATCTGCAGGCTGTGACTGGCGAACAGTTGCAGGTCGATCAGCATGCCGATACTGACGAAAAACAGCCCCAGCAGAATGTCGCGAAACGGCCGGATATCGGCCTCGATCTGATGCCGGTAGTGGCTTTCGCCCAGCAGCATGCCCGCGAGGAACGCGCCGAGGGCCGGAGACAGGCCCAGCAAGTGGGTCAGCCAGGCCGTCAGCAGGACAATGACCAGTGCCAGCAACACGAACAGCTCCGCCGAGCGGGACGCCGCGACTTCCTGGAACAGGCGTGGCAGCAGCCAGCGACTGGTCAGCAACAAACCGAAGAACAGCAATACGGTCTTCAACAAGGTCAGGGGCAGCGCCCAGTACCAGGCCTGATCACTGCTGCCGGCGAACACCGGCACCAGCGTCAGCAGCAACACTGCCACCACGTCCTGGAACAACAGCACGCCCACCGCGTTCTGGCCATGGCTGCTGAAAATTTCGCCGAGACTGCCCAGCTCCTTGGTCACAATCGCCGTGGATGACAACGACAGGCCGGCGCCCAGCAGCAAGGCCGGTGTGGCAGGCATGCCCAGCAGCATCAGCACGCTTCCCAGCAGCACCGTGGTGATCACCACCTGCTGGCTGCCCAGTCGGAAGACCACCTTGCGCAGGGCAATCATTTTCGACAGGGAGAATTCCAGCCCCAGGGAAAACAACAGAAACACCACACCCAGTTCGGCAAGATCCGGCAAATGTTCGCTTTCATTGATCCAGTCGAACGCCTTCGGCCCGACCATCAACCCTACGCACAGATAGCCCAGCACAGGTGGCAGGCGCAGGCGACGGAACAGGGCAATCATCACCAGGGACGACGCCAGAATGATCAGCAGATTGGCAAACACAAGACACTCCGGGACAGATCAGGCTCTTCAAGCGTAGAGGTAAAAAACACCGGAGCATCGCGCAAGCGGCGATTTTGTGGGCTGATTTACGTCAGGGTTTTGCCAAGGCCGGTTTTCGCACCGGATGGGTGGGTCGACGGGCCTTGTGAGCGGGCCTAGAATGATCACTCGATTTTTGGGGTTGAACGCACATGCTTCCTGAATGCCAGTTGTTCGGCACCCTGGGGTGCCATTTGTGTGAAGTCGCAGAGGCCGAACTGATGCCTTTTGTCGAGCATGGTCTGCTGGTGGAACTGGTGGACATTGCTGACAACGAATCGTGGTTCGAGGCTTACAGCCTGCGCATCCCTGTCCTGCGCAGGGTTGATACCGGCGCGGAACTGGGGTGGCCGTTCAGCGCCGATCAGGTGGTGGCATTCCTGCGTTAAGGTTTTTTCCTCTTCTGCGTTGATGGCATTCGTCACCTTCGCTCAATCACGGCTTGGCACCTTTCGGGTTATTCGGTTACTGTATGCGCATACAGTAATTGGATTGGCCTGCCATGCCGTTTTCAGGCATTGCTCAGGCCAAACCGGATGTCAGAGGGAGCAACCGTGGTCAATGTCGAACAGTTGAAAAGCAGCGTGAACGGGATGTCGGTTGACGTGGTGCGCGAGGCCGTCCACGAATTGCGCCTGGACGGTCTGGTCACGGAAGGCAAGACTCCCTTCAACAAGCTTCATTTCAATACGTGCTTTGCCGAGATCGAGGCATTGTTCCAGCGTGCCGGCTATCACAAGCAGCTGGATGTGGTTGGGTATCAGGGTTTGTTGTACGCCTTGTACGATCCGGGTCGTTGGGATGCCGTGGATGTGTTGCGCTGGCTCAAGGAATTTACCGAGGCGGCGGCGCTCAAATCGATCCCCGCCTGATTCCGCGCTAGGTCTGCTGCGTCCGGTGTTGGATAATGCCGCTCTGCTTTGAGAGTTCGAGTTTTCCGTATGTCCAGCACACCCACGTTTTCCGCCGCACAGAATCAGGCCAGCACGCTGTATCTGCCCCCCGGTAGTTGGCGGACAGTGCTGGACTGTCTGTGTGAGCACTTCAGTGCCATAGGGCGCGATCAATGGCTGGATCGAATCGCCCGGGGCCGGGTGCTCGATGGTCAGGGGCAGCCGATCCCGCTGGATTTGCCCTACAAGGAAGGGCTGCGCATTCACTATTTTCGTGAAGTGCCGGATGAAAAGCCGATCCCGGCGGTCGAGACGATTCTGTACGCGGACGAGCATCTTGTGGTGGCCGACAAGCCGCATTTCCTTCCGGTGACCCCGGCGGGCGAGTACGTCGAACAGACCCTGCTTCGCCGATTGATCCGGCGCCTGGACAATCCTCATCTGGTACCGCTGCACCGGATTGACCGGCACACGGCCGGGCTGGTGATTTTCTCTGCCAATCCACAGACACGGTCGGCGTATCAGTCGCTGTTCCCGACGCGGCAAATCGAAAAACGCTATGAAGCCATTGCTGCCGCGCTGCCCGGGCTGGAATTTCCGTTGGTGCACAAGAGCCGCATGATTGACGGTGAACCGTTTTTCCGCATGCAGGAAGGACCAGGTGTGAGTAACACCGAAACGGCGGTGGAGGTTCGTGAAAAGAACGGCGAACTATGGCGGTACGGACTGTATCCGGTGACCGGCAAGAAGCATCAGCTGCGGGTACACATGACGTCGCTGGGGGCGAGCATCTGCAATGATCCGTTTTACCCCGAAGTGCTGAAAGACGTTGAGGATGATTATGCCAATCCGCTCAAGCTGCTGGCACAGGGGTTGCGGTTTATCGATCCGGTCACAGGGCAGGTGCGCGAGTTTGAAAGCCGGATCACACTGGACTGGTGATCCCGGGTATCGACCCTTATCTGTCAGACACGAAAAAGCCCGCATGTTGCGGGCTTTTCTGTATCCGCTGTCGAACTGAAAGCTTACAGCTCTTTGACAGTGCGGACCTGGTCCTTGTTGATGCGAGTGTGCTTGCCGTCCAGTTGCTCGAACTCGTAGAAGCCCGAATCTTCATCATACTTAGGGGCGTCGACAGCCTGGATTTCGCGACCGTCATTCAAGGTGATCACTGTTGGCGAAGCGCAACCGGCGAGGGTGGCGAGGCCCAGTGCGAGCATGAAAGTGGCGAGGGTCCGTTGAGTCATGAGTGTGTCTCCGTAGGGAAATTCTTTTGGTTACTGAGCTTGAGACGTATACAAGGCGTGCAAGTTCCTTGAATGCTGTCAGTCTGACACAGTGTTGTGCGAACTCAACAGTTCAGGGGTGTTGAGATTGGCCAGGCGTGGATCGTTGTCAGGGCAAACCAGGGCCTGGGCATCAAGTGTGCGCATCACCCGGCCGGGGCTGCGTTCTCCTGCGTTCCAGGCGTTTTCGAAAGCGGGCAGGAGCGCCACCGGGATCACGCAAAGCAGCGGTTCCCAGTGATCGTCATGTCGCAACATTAAAGGTTTTTCAGAATTCAGACTGGCCGCCTCGCGCATGCTGTGCAGCAGCGCAAGATCGATTCGCGGAACATCGCAGGGCAGTACCAGCAGGTGAGTATGGCGCGCGGCTTTCAAGCCGGCGCGAATGCCAGCCAGGGGACCAGGAAAGTCTTCCTCGTCATCGCTCACCAATTGGTCAGCGAATGGCGCATAGCGTTCATGATTGCGGTTGCAGGAAATGATCAGATCATCTGTCAGCGGGCGAACCTTGCGCTGCAGATGTGCGATCAGCGGTTCACCGTGCCATTCCACAAGTCCCTTGTCCTGGCCGCCCATTCGCTGACCGCGCCCACCTGCCAGCAACAGGATGGAACAAGGTGACAATGGCGTGTTCGAGGTCATGGCAGCTCTCTGCAGGGGCGGCGAAAAAAGGGGGCGCTGTGATATAACACCGGGCTGTTTCTCCTACAACTGGACGAGCCTATGAAAGCCAAGGCTGATGTACCTTTCGTACCGCTCAATATCGCGGTACTGACGGTCAGCGACACCCGAACTCTGGAAACCGATACTTCCGGTCAGGTTTTTGTCGACCGTCTGACGGCCGCAGGCCACCATCTGGCGCAGCGGGTGCTGCTCAAAGATGACCTTTACAAGATCCGTGCGCAAGTCGCGCACTGGATTGCCGAAGACGTCGTGCAAGTAGTGCTGATTACCGGCGGAACCGGTTTTACCGGCCGTGACAGCACCCCCGAAGCGGTAGCTTGCCTGCTGGACAAGCAGGTCGATGGTTTTGGTGAGCTGTTTCGTCAGATCTCGGTGGCCGATATCGGCACCTCCACCGTGCAATCCCGGGCTTTGGCGGGACTGGCCAATGGCACGCTGGTGTGCTGCCTGCCTGGCTCGACCAACGCAGTGCGCACCGGTTGGGATGGCATCCTCGCCGAGCAACTGGACTCACGCCACCGCCCATGCAATTTCGTCACTCATTTGAAACAGGCGGCGCCTTGTGAATCCCGTGGGTAAGCCGGGCAAAACTGGCAGCCTGATGCCGGTTGAAGAGGCATTCGCGCGGTTGCTGGAAATGGCCGAGAGCTCGCGGATTGTCGAATACGAGTTTTTGCCACTGGCTCAGGTTCAGGGGCGGGTACTGGCGCAGGATCTGATTTCGACACTGGATCTGCCGCCGTGGCCGAACAGCGCCATGGACGGTTATGCCTTGAATCTGGCTGACTGGACCGGCGAGCCGTTGCCGGTCAGTCAGAAGATTTTCGCCGGACAGGCGCCAGAGCCTTTGAAACCGGGCACTTGCGCCCGAATCTTTACCGGCGCGCCGGTGCCTGCCGGTGCGGACTGTGTCGAGATGCAGGAAAACACCGAGATTCATGCCGATGAACGCGTGAGTTTTACCGAGGCGATGGTGGCCGGGCAGAACATTCGTCCACAAGGCCAGGAAACGACGGTCGGTGAGTTGGTATTGCCCGCCGGAACCCGGCTCGGTCCGATCGAGCAGGGGTTGGCTGCATCGCTGGGTTGTTCAGGACTTGAGGTAGTCCGCCGGGTTCGTGTGGCGGTACTGTCCACGGGTGATGAGTTGGTCGAGCCGGGCACGGCATTGGGGCCGGGGCAGATCTACAACAGTAACCGGGTGTTGTTGTGCAGCTGGTTGCAGCGCTTGGGATGTGAAGTGGTGGATGCCGGTATTCTGCCTGATGACCTGCCTACCACCCGCGCGCGACTTGGAGCGCTTCAGGATGTAGATCTGATTCTTTCAACCGGGGGTGTATCTGTCGGGGAAGCTGATTTCCTTGGAATCGCCTTGAGGGAAGAGGGCGAGCTGACGCTCTGGAAGCTGGCAATCAAACCTGGCAAACCGCTGACGGTCGGGCATTTTCGTGGTGTCCCTGTGATTGGATTGCCGGGAAATCCTGCTTCGACACTGGTGACTTTTGCCTTGTTGACCCGACCTTATCTGTTGCGTCGCCAGGGCGTGCAGGATGTCGAACCGCTGAAGTTTTCAGTGACCGCAGGCTTTGCCTGGCCCCAGGCCGGTAACCGCCGTGAATTTCTGCGCGGACGTCTGGAGCAGGGGCAAGCGATTATCTACCGTAACCAGAGCTCGGGCGTCCTGCGCAGCGCTGCCTGGGCCGAGGGGTTGGTGGAAGTGCAGGAAGGGCGAGTCCTGGCCAAGGGAGACCAGGTGCCGTTCATTCCACTCAGCGAACTTCTTGGTTGATTGCAGGCATATGAAAGGCAGGCACTGTCGCTTAACGGTGCCTGCCTTTCAACTGATCAACGGCTGAGCAGTGTAAGCAGTTGATCGAACCGGCTGTTGGCAATCCAGCCCAACAGTCCGAGCACCATCGCTGTCGCGCCTGCCGAGTAGGCCAGGCGATGTTTGATGGCTTTGACGTCTCCCCTGACTTCGTCCATATCGCGTCGAATGTACTTCAGGTGAGTTTCCAGCTCGGTGACACGCGGCTCCATATCGCTTTCTCCAGCATTTCTGGCGCTGCATTTGAATTCGTCTTTGAGACTGGCGCGACTTTCGGAGAGAGAGGCAACCGGACTCACGGATAGTCTTGCTTCATGGCTTTGCATGGAAATGTCCACCTGTGGCCATTGAGGGCTGTTGGCAAATGCCGGAATGCAAGAAATCGAAAATCCTGAAACTGTATCCACTCATTACATGCACATCCTTGTGTAATTGAATTGAAGATCTCTAACGCCGACACACGTTGTACCAATGACCTGGCCGGGTCAATTGAGCCGATTCCTTACGTTCTGTACGAAAAATTACCGATATGTAGGGCGGGCAGGACGAGCGTCAGGAATTAATTGGAAGGTGTGCGACTTTTTTACCCGCGTTGAGGGTCAAGATGTCCGGTACTGATTCAATTCCGGGAGTGACCGTAATGAGTGAACGCAAGGCATTGTTGATTCTGCATGGCAAGCAGGCACTCAACGAGGCGGTTCGTGCCGCTGTCGAGAACAAGCGTAAACAGGGCTGGGAACTGGCCGTGCGCCTGACCTGGGAGGCCGGCGATGCCCAGCGTCTGGTGGAAGAGGCGTTGGCGGCGGGATACCGTCAGATCATCGCCGGTGGTGGAGATGGCACCCTGCGTGATATCGCCGAAGCGCTGGCGGCGCAGCCAGGCAAGGCCAGTCTGGTGCTGTTGCCGCTGGGAACCGCCAATGATTTTTCCCGTGCGGCCGCTATTCCCCTGGAACCGGCCGAAGCGCTCGAATTGCTTGAGGCGCACGCCCATGACATCGATCTGGGTGAAGTCGGCGGGCAGATATTCCTGAACATGGCCACCGGCGGGTTCGGCAGTCAGGTGACGGCCAACACGTCGGAAGATCTGAAAAAAGTGCTGGGCGGCGCGGCTTACCTGTTTACCGGTTTATCGCGGTTCAGTGAACTGCATGCCGCCTACGGCGAGTTGCAGGGGCCGGATTTTCATTGGCGTGGCGAGCTGCTGGCGCTGGGGATCGGCAATGGTCGCCAGGCCGGTGGCGGGCATGTGTTGTGCCCGGAAGCGCTGGTGGATGACGGTCTTCTGGATATCAGCATTCTGCCGGCGCCGCAGGAATTGGTCGGTACGCTGAAAAATCTGCTCAGCGACGGGTTCGGCATCGACAACATGTTCGTGCGCACCCGTTTGCCGTGGGTTGAAATCAAGGTTGCCGAAGGGCTTTGCATCAATCTCGACGGTGAGCCACTGGAGGGCGACAGTCTGCGGTTTGCGGCGCGCCCCGCAGCCTTGCGTGTACATTTGCCCAAGGACTCGCCGCTGTTGAGCACAACGACCCGGCTCAGTCGTCCAGACTGATGATCTGTTCCCGCACGGCAAACAGCACCAGGCCCGCCACATCGTAGATCTGCAGGCGTTTCATGATCTGCGAGCGGTGAGTTTCGACCGTCTTGATGCTCAAGCCCAGACCATTGGCGATTTCCCGTGTGGACTTGCCGCGTACGATCAGACGCAGGATTTCCAGTTGGCGTGCTGTCAGGTTGTGCGACTCGGTGACTTCCGGTTGCTGCTTGAGGTTGCGTGTCAGCGCCTGATTGATCACGGTGTGGGCGATGGCTGGGCTCAAGTAGCGCTCGTTGTTGCGCAGTGCTTCCAGTGCATGTTCGAGCTCGGTGGCCGTGGTGTCCTTGAGCAGGTAGCCGTGAGCGCCGGACTCCAGCGCCTGCATGATCAGCGCGGGGTCGGTGTGCATCGAGAGGATCAGCACTTTGGCGTGCGGGCGTACGCGTCTGAGCCGCTGGAGGGCTTCCAGTCCGCCGGTTTCCTTCATGGAAATGTCCAGCAATACGATATCGGGAGACAGCTGCTCGACCATCTCGAGCAGCTGCGAGCCGTCATTGGCCTCGCCGATCACCGCATAACCGGGAATATCCAGCACCAGGGCGCGTACGCCGGCCCTGATCAGCGAGTGGTCATCCACCAGAAGTAAGTTACAAGTCAACGCATAACCTTATTCGTACTGGCCCGCTCGAGTGCACGGGGCGCCCAGGGGAATAGTGCTTCGATTTGAGTACCTTTGCCCGGCTCGCTGGTCACGCTCAGTGTGCCGCCCAGTTGTTCGATCCGTTCGGCCATTCCGGCCATGCCCCGTTGTCCTTCGCGCCCCGGATTCGCTGCCGGGGAAAAGCCCAGGCCATCATCGCTGATCAGCAAGGTCAGGCCCTGCGGCAGGCGTTGTACGCGGATCAACAGGTTTTTGGCCTGTGCATGGCGAAGGATGTTGGTGACCGCTTCCTGAGTGATGCGAAAGGCAGCGACCGCCATTTCTTCGGGGATTCCATTCAGGCGCTGCTGGCAATCAAGACTCCAGTGCACCGAAGTATTGGCCAATACCTTGAGCAAATGCGCCCGCAGGCTTGCTTCCAGGCCAAGGCTGGTCAACTGCCGCGGATTGAGAATGGCCGAGACGTCGCGAACCTTGTTGAGGGTTTCTTCCAGGGTCTCGCAAAGGACCGAGCAGTGTTCCTGCATATCTGCGGGCAGGCGGCGCTTGAGCCATTCGCTTTGCAGCTTGGCGGCGGTCAGCAGCTGGCCGATATCGTCATGCAGTTCACGACTCAGGCGATGGCGCTCGTTTTCCTGGACTTCCAGCAAACGGTCGGCCAGTTCCTGAGGCTGGAACTTGATGGATTTGCGCGACAGACGATGTTGGGTCCAGACACAGCCGGCAGCCGCCACGTTGATCAGCAGCAGGCCGAGCGGCAACGGCGCAGAGAAGCCATAGCACAACAGGCTGCCCAAGGCCGAAGCCGTGCACAACAGGAGTGTGAACCTGCGGGCATTTTCTCGGGAGGGAGGCCATGTGGTGATTGACTTGAGGCTGGCGTACATAGCGGATGGAGCCAATGGATGTTCGCTGCGGGCAGACCGGTCAGAAGGGCTGGCGGTCTCTGTCTGGAAAACTGTCATTCAGGTTGTTGATTTCAAAGACGGTTCAGTGATCGATAATTGAGCGCCAACTTTGCTGGAGACCGATCATTGAAGTCACATTGCCATTAACTGAAACAACTAACGGGCGGCATAATACCACTTAACATACCGTTGGTCGCGTTTGCCCTATATGTCCAAAGAGTCAGGAAACAGGCCATGTTGGACGACGGTTCCATTATGGAAAAGTTGAAGTACCTGACTCGATAATTAGCGATGCAACCGCAAGTTTTCTTTTACACAGGAAAACCCTGACATCCGTAGAGGATAGTCCGCATTCATCGCTCGTAATTATTTATTGGAAGAGGTCGCGGGCAGGTATGAACTATTCAATTGCGACATACGACTGCGAGAACTGACGGGCCTGAACAACCCATGGTGTATCTCGTTACGCCTGGTGCTCCGACCAGGTGACGAGGGACATCGGCTTGCCATTGAGCGGCAATTGGAAGTGAGCCTGTCCGACCTGACAGGCAAAGGCTTCTATGAGCGATGCCTGTTCGCTTTCATCCAGTCCAAGCTGGCCGGTGCGTGGGTCAACCAGTTCCAGTTGCCAGGCCATCAGGGTGAAGCACTCTTTCAGTGCTTCCAGGGCCTGCGCATGCAAATCCACGTGATCCTGTACCTGGGTGAGCAAGCCATGCAGGTGCAGGGAAAATCCGGACACCGCCTCCAGTGACAGGGCATCGGCCTTGTTCGCAAGCTTCAGGAGGGTGCTGAGCATGCAGTCGATGGCGTCCTTGTCATTGCTGATCAACTGCAGGTGGCTGAGGCATTCTTCAGACTTGGCCAGGAGCGTTTCGGCCTCGACAAGGAATTCGGGGAACCGCTGCGCCCAATCACTACGGTCGTTCGGCATGCTTATCTCCACCACGTCATGTCTGATGAGGGAATGCCGTGTGTGTCGACGATCATGAACCGTCGCGAGACCGCGCCCCGGTGTGCATCCGCACGGACCTGGGGTTTCAAGAGGATGTGTTTCCACTGAACTGCGATCGCACACAATAGCCTGACTCCGTTCATGCAATGAGAATGGCGTCACATTAATGGCTATTGGATATCGCGAACATCAGGTTGGGCCTGATTGTTACTAGGGGATTCCCTTAGGCACGGGAACCTGTCGCGCAAACCGAGGTCGCGCCGAAGAGAATGTAGCAGATGATTTCACCGGGCCAGTAAAGCATGATGTTAATGTGACATCAATGCCCGCTCGTGGCATTTTGTTGGTGATTTGTGACGGGATCAAGATCCGCCAGATTCAGCCGATAACCCCCAATAGTGAATTCATCAGAACAAGCCCAGGAGTCATTGATGGCCGGCATTCTCGACACGGTAGACCAACGCACGCAACTGGTGGGTGAGAATCGCCTGGAAATTCTCATGTTTCGACTGGCCGGACGCCAATTGTTCGCGATCAACGTGTTCAAGGTTCAGGAAGTCCTGCAACTGCCGAAGCTGACCCTGATGCCCCAGCGTCACCCGTTTGTCTGCGGTGTGGTCAACCTGCGTGGCCAGACGCTGCCAGTGATCGACCTGTCCCAGGCGATCGGCATGCGCCCGCTGGTGCCGGGCCCGAACAGCACGATCATCGTCACCGAATACAACCGTTCGGTTCAGGCGTTCCTCGTCGGTGGCGTGGATCGCATCGTCAACATGAACTGGGAAGCCATCCTGCCGCCGCCGACCAGTGCCGGTCGACAGCATTACCTGACCGCCATCAGCAAGGTTGACGACCAATTGGTGGAAATCATCGACGTCGAGAAAGTCCTCGCCGAAATCGTGCCGTACAACGCCAAGGTTTCTCGCGACAAACTGGACGATCCGGTGCTGGAACGCGCCCGTGGCCGCGAAGTGTTGCTGGTGGACGACTCCAACGTGGCGCTCTCGCAATTGCGCGACACCCTCGGCCAGTTGGGCGTGAAGATGCACATCGCCAGCGACGGCCTTAAAGCCTTGAACATGCTCAAGGCCTGGGCGGACACCGGGGTGAACATGACCGACAAACTGCTGATGGTGTTCACCGATGCCGAAATGCCGGAGATGGACGGCTATCGCCTGACCACCGAAATCCGCAACGACCCGCGCCTGCGTGGCCTGTATGTGGTGCTGCACACTTCGCTGTCCGGCAGCTTCAACGATTCGATGGTGAAGAAGGTCGGTTGCGACAATTTCCTCTCCAAGTTCCAGCCGGACAAACTGGTCGACGTGGTGCGCCAGCGTCTGATGCTCGACGAAGTACCGGCCTGATCAACCTTTCGAGGCTGACCCCGCGTCAGCCTTTGATTCGCTGACAAAGCTCGTATAGGGTGGCGTTTTTGACCCACCAGGGAGCTGGCCATGCTGCGTCTGAGCGCGCTTTATCGTTACCCGTTGAAATCCGCAAAGGGCGAGGTCCTGCAAAGGATCGGCCTGGACAAACTGGGGCTTGAGGGCGACCGACGCTGGATGCTGGTGGACGAGGCCAGCGGGCGGTTCCTGACCCAGCGTGCCGAAGCGAAAATGAGCCAGCTGTCGGCGCTATGGAATGCCACTGGCGGCCTGACGCTCAGCGCGCCGGGGCATTCGGCAATCGATGTCGCCTTGCCCGGCGGTGACGACGACCTGCGTGGCGTAACCATCTGGCGCGATACCTTGCGCGTACCGGATGCCGGCGAGGAAGCGGCCCGCTGGGTCAGCGAATTCATCGGCAAGCCGACGCGTCTGGTGCAAGTGCCGCTGGAGCGCGCCCGTGCGACGCAGGCCGGCTATGGCAAGGACGACGATCAAGTGGCATTCGCCGACGGCTTTCCGCTGCTGCTGATTGGCGAGGCCTCGCTGCAACACTTGTCGCAGGAAGTCGGGCGACCTTTGGAAATGCTGCGGTTCCGGCCGAATCTGGTGATCGAAGGCAGTGACGCCTACGCCGAGGACGGCTGGAAGCGGATTCGTATCGGTGAGGTCGAGTTCCGCGTGGTCAAGTCCTGCTCGCGATGCATTCTCACCACCATCGATCCGCAGACCGGTGAGCGCAGCGCAGACCGCGAACCACTGGCGACCCTGCAGAAGACCCGTGCCCAGGCCGACGGCGCGATGTTCGGCCAGAACCTGGTCAACGACAGCAACGGCCGGCTTGAAGTCGGCATGCCGGTGGAAATCCTCGAATAACCCGCCGGAAACGAAAAATGCCCGTGTCCTTCGACACGGGCATTTTCATGAGCGCAGGAAACCGGTGTTTCAGCCGCGGTATTCGCACAGGTAAGCGGTGTCGACGGCCACCTTCAGCTGGAACTTGCTGTTGGCTGGCACGTTGAACTGGCTGCCCGCGGCGAAGGTCTCCCAATCGGCGCTGTCCGGCAGCTTGACGGTCAGTGCGCCCGAGACAACGTGCATGATTTCACGCTGGCTGGTGCCAAATTCGTATTCGCCCGGGGCCATGACGCCGATGGTCGCAGGGCCTTCAGCAGTGCCGAAAGCGATCGACTTGACGGTGCCGTCGAAGTACTCGTTGACTTTAAACATGGGCGATTCCTCTCGAAAAGGGCTTAAAAGGGTCAAAAAGGGTCGGCCAGTATGCACAAGGCTTATGGCGCCGTCACCTGCGCTAGAGCGGCAGCACCAACGGCAATAAGCGGGCGGTATTGCGCGCATCTTCCAGCGCTCGATGCTGCTGACCGGTGAACTGCATGCCCGCCAGTTGCAACGCGCCATTGAGCCCCAGCGGCCGCTCGAGGCGTCGGGCCTTGGCGAAGCGCTGTTTGAGGTTCATGTGCGGCACCCGGCTCAGGGCACTGTCGAGTTGCAGCCGCTGCCATTCCTGAAGCAACTGCTTGCGGTCGTAATCGCCCCAACTGGCCCAGCCTTCAAGGCGCGTCCGATGCTGGCCAAGCCAACGCTCGAAGACCGGCCAGACGTCGCTCAACGGCTGCGCCGCATCGATGTTGGCCTGGGTGATGTGCGTGAGTTCGCGGCAAAACGGCGTCAACAAGGGGCGCCGCGTCGGTTTGACGAAGCGCTGAAAGTGATCCTGCTCGCGACCGGCGCGATCCACCAGGGTCGCGCCGATCTCGATGATCTCCATTTCCGTAACCGGCCAGCCACCCTCATCGGTGGTGGCTTCCAGATCTATGACCAGCCAATGGGGCATCGCAGGTTTCCTGATTTCCGCGTCCTGATTATTCAGAGCGTAGTCAAACCTTGCGGATGCGCGCGGCGACTACTCGACCTGCAACAGAACCTGACGATTTTTTACCTGATCGCCGACCTTGACCTGCACCCGCTTGAGCACGCCGTCGATGCCGGCCTTGAGCGGGTGCTCCATTTTCATCGCCTCCAGCACCACCAGCAGTTGGCCCTTGCTGACCGGGCTGCCTTCGCTGACGAGCACTTCGATGATGGCGCCATCCATCGGGGCTTTCAACGTGCCGGAACTGACGCTGGTCTGACTGTCGATCACCGCATGAGTTCGATCCACCAGATGCAGGCTGCCGGGGTGGGTGAACAGCCAGAGCTGCTCGTCGCGCAGGCGATAGGCATGGCGCTGGCGCAGGCCATCGATCTCCAGCGTCACGGCTCCGGCAGTGTGTTCGACGAGTCTGAGTTCGATGACACGTTCTGCGACCTGCACTTCAAACGCATTATTTGAACGGGTGCGAAGTTGCACGTTCCAGTCGCGGGCGTCGAGGCCGATGCGATAGAGCAACGGCGCACTGGCGTTGTTGCGCCATCCCGACAACGGAGCGCGGTGTTGCTGTGCGGCGCACAGGTAAAACAGCGCCGCCGCCAAGGCCAGCACTTCGGCACTGGGCAAACAGGCGCGTAGGCAGTCGTGGTCGGCAAAGTGCTGCGCAATGAACCCGGTGCCGAACTCCCCACTGATGAACTGCGGATGCTGCAACAGGCTGGCCAGCAGCCGCTGATTGCTCTGCACGCCCAGCAACACGCTGTCCTGAACTGCGCACAACAGTTTGCGCCGCGCCTCTTCACGGGAGGCCCCGTGGGCGATCAGTTTGCCGAGCATCGGGTCGTAGAACGGTGAGATCGACTGCCCTTCGATCAGGCCGTGATCGATCCGCGCACCGCGATCCAGCGCCGGCGCCCAGGCTTCGACACGCCCGGTCTGCGGCAGAAAACCCTGGGCCGGATCTTCGGCGTAGAGGCGCACTTCCATCGCGTGGCCATCGAGTTTCACCTGCGCCTGGGTCAGCGGCAGCGGCTGACCTTCGGCAACCGACAGTTGCCACGCCACCAGATCCAATCCGGTAATCAGTTCGGTCACCGGGTGCTCGACCTGCAGCCGGGTATTCATTTCCAGAAAGTAGAACTGGCCTCGGGCATCGAGCAGAAATTCCACGGTGCCAGCGCCCACATAGTTCACCGCACGCCCGGCCTTGAGCGCCGCTTCGCCCATCGCCTGACGCAGTTCTTCGGTCATCACCGGGCACGGCGCTTCTTCGATGACTTTCTGGTGGCGGCGCTGAATCGAGCAGTCGCG
The DNA here is from genome assembly GCF_056626735.1 of Pseudomonas sp. 1. NCBI lineage: Bacteria > Pseudomonadati > Pseudomonadota > Gammaproteobacteria > Pseudomonadales > Pseudomonadaceae > Pseudomonas > Pseudomonas sp. 1. The sequence continues at coordinate 65,680 of NZ_JBWXMQ010000019.1, forward strand.
CTCGCCGAGGTAGATCAGATTGCCGTGGTGATCGCCGAACAGCTGCACTTCGACATGGCGCGGTTCGATCAGCGCCTGTTCGAGGATCAGTTCATCGCTGCCGAATCCGTTCAAGGCTTCCGAGCGTGCTGTGCGCAATTGCGCCGGCAGCTCTTCGGCGCTGTGCACCAGCCGCATGCCGCGTCCGCCACCGCCGGCGCTGGCCTTGATCATCAGCGGGTAACCGATGCGCTCGGCTTCACGGGTCAGGGTCGCGTCGTCCTGATCCGCACCTTGATAGCCGGCGATGCACGGCACACCGGCCGCGAGCATGGCGATTTTCGACTGGCGTTTGCTGCCCATCAGTTCGATGGCTTCGACGCTGGGGCCGATGAAGGTCAGGCCGGCCTGTTCGCAGGCGCGGGCGAATTCGGCATTTTCCGAAAGGAAGCCGTAGCCCGGGTGTATGGCGTCGGCACCGCTGCGCCGGGCGGCGTCGAGGATCGCCGGGATATTCAGGTAGGACTGCAGCACCGGCGCCGGGCCGATGTTCACCGCTTGATCGGCCATCTGCACGTGCAGTGCATCGGCGTCGGCATCACTGAAAACGGCGACCGTGCGATAGCCGAGGGCCTGGGCGGTGCGCTGGATGCGGCAGGCGATTTCACCGCGGTTGGCGATCAGGATCTTGTGGAGGGCGGGCATGGTGGTTTTTCCTGAATGTTGGCGGTGAATGGAAGGGCCTCATCGCGGGCTTGCCCGCGATGTTTTTTAAGAGGCCCACCTCGGTTTGCGCTTTTGCACAAACGCCATCGTGCCTTCGATCCCTTCGGCACCGGTCACCGCTTCGCTGAACCATTGCGCCGCTTCATCCAGCAGTTCACTTGGCGGCTGGCCGGCGCTGGCCAGCAACAGTTTTTTCGTCACGGCATTCGCTTCGGGAGCGCAGCAGAGGACGTGGTCGAGCACTTCATCCAGCCGCTCGGCGAGCGCCTGTGGATCCTGCTCGACAAAATGCACCAGCCCCAGGCGTCGTGCCTGGTGGCCGTCGAAGCGGGCGGCGGTCAGGGCCAGGCGGCGGGTTTCGGTCAGGCCGATGCGCTGCACCACAAACGGCGCGATCTGCGCCGGCAGCAGACCAAGACTGGTTTCCGGCAAACCGAACTGCGCCTGATGATCGGTGATGGCGATATCGCTGACACAGGCCAGCCCGAAGCCGCCCCCCAGCACAGCGCCCTGCAACACGGTGATCAGCACTTGCGGCGCGTGCTGTGCTTCTTCCAGCAATGACCCGAAGGCTCGGTTCAACTCGCGATAGGCATCGCTGCCCTGGGCGCGGGCGTTGGCCATGTCCTTGATGTCGCCACCGGCGCAGAAATGCCCGCCGGCACCGCTGAGCACCAAGGCGCGCACGCTACGGTCATCGCGCACAGCGGCCAGAATTGCGCGTAGCTCGGCGACCATTTGCAGGCTCATGGCGTTGTGGCATTCCGGGCGATTGAGGGTGATGTGCAATACGCCGTTGTGCCGTTCCAGCAGCAGCGTCTGGCAATCGGGCAGGGCGCTCATTTCTTTTTCCCCGGCAGGATGCCCATCAGTTTGCAGATGATGCCCAGCATGATTTCGTCGGCGCCGCCGCCAATCGACACCAGTCGCACGTCGCGATAGGCACGGGCCACCGGGTTGTCCCACATGAAGCCCATGCCGCCCCAGTATTGCAGGCAACTGTCACTGACTTCGCGGCCGAGACGCCCGGCCTTGAGCTTGGCCATCGACGCCAGTCGGGTGACGTCCTGACCTTTCACGTATTGCTCGGTGGCCTGATAGACCAGCGCCCGCAGGCATTCGATTTCGGTCTGCAATTCGGCGAGGCGGAAGTGGATCACCTGGTTGTCGATCAGCGCGTTGCCGAAGGTCTTGCGTTCCTTGCAGTACTCGATGGTGCTGTCGACGCAATATTCCAGGCCTTTGATCATGTTGGCCGCGCCGAACAGACGTTCCTCCTGGAACTGCAGCATCTGCATCATGAACCCGGCGCCTTCGTGGCCGATGCGATTGCGCTGGGGCACGCGCACGTTGTCGAAAAACACCTGGGCAGTTTCCGAGCTGCGCATGCCGAGCTTGTCGAGGTGTGAACTGAGGCTGATGCCCGGCGTGTTCATCGGCACCATGATCAGCGATTTGTTGACGTGCGGCTTGTCGTCCGAGGTGTTGGCCAGCAGGCAGATGAAGTCGGCGCTGGGCGAGTTGGTGATCCACATCTTGCTGCCGTTGATCACATAGTCGTCGCCGTCCTTGCGCGCGGTGGTCTTGAGCCCGGCGACATCGGAGCCGGCACCGACTTCCGAGACGCCGATGCAGCCGACCTGCTCGCCGGTGATCGCCGGGCGCAGAAACTCTTCGCGCAATTCATCGGAACCGAAGCGGGCGAGGGCGGGAGTGCACATGTCGGTCTGCACGCCGATCGACATTGGAATGCCGCCACAATGGATGGTGCCGAACTCTTCGGCGGCGACGATCGAATAGCTGTAATCCAGGCCCATGCCGCCGAACTTTTCCGGTTTGGAAATCCCCAGCAGACCGAGGTCGCCGGCCTTGCGGAAAATCTCGTGGATCGGAAAGCGCCCGGCCTTTTCCCATTCATCGACGTGCGGGTTGATCTCGTGCTCGACGAATTGGCGGACGGTGCGGCGCAGGGCTTCGTGTTCCGGGGTGAAGATCATTTTTATTGTTCTCCTTTAATCCGTGGCGATCAGAACCGGCTGACGCCGAAGCTGTTGGGTTGCAACGTGCGGATGTCGGCTTCGTGGCAGATGTCCAGCAGATAGCCGAGCAGGGTGCGGGTGTCACGCGGATCGATCAGCCCGTCGTCCCACAGGTTGGCGCTGCCGTAGAGGGCGGTGGACTGGTTGTCGAGTTTCTGCGCGGTGACCTGCTCCAGCATGTCGAGCATTTTCGGGTCGGGCACCAGGCCGTCCTTCAACTGCTTGGCTTCGGTGACGATGCGCAGCACCTTGCCGGCCTGAGCGCCGCCCATCACGGCGGTGCGGCTGTTGGGCCAGGCGAAGATGAAGCGCGGATCGAGCCCGCGTCCGCACATCGCGTAGTTGCCCGCGCCGTAGGAACCGCCGACCACGATCGTCAGTTTCGGCACCCGCGCATTGGCCACGGCCTGGATCAATTTCGAGCCATGCTTGATCACCCCGTGCTGTTCCGATTCGGTGCCGACCATGAACCCGGTGGTGTTGTGGAAAAACAGCAGCGGCGTCTGGCTCTGGTCGCACAGTTGAATGAACTGCGCCGCCTTGCTCGCGCCGTTGGGCGTGATCGGGCCGTTGTTGCCGATAAAACCGCAGGCGCGGCCCTGAATTTTCAGGTGGCCACAAACGGTCTGCTGGTCGAACTCACCCTTGAACTCCAGGAAGCGCGATTCATCGGCGATCCGCGCAATGATTTCGCGCACGTCGTAAGGTTTTTTCGGGTCGTCCGGGATCAGCCCGAGCAGTTCGTCGATGGGATACAGCGGCTCCTTGAATTGCGGTTCGGGCAGCCACGGTATTTGCTCGTTCCAGTTCAGCAGGCTGACGATTTCCCGCACCTGACGCACGCCATCGGCATCGTTTTCGGCCAGGTATTCGGCGGTGCCGGCGACTTGCGCGTGCATCTCGGCGCCACCCAGTTCTTCGTCGGTGGCGACTTCACCGGTCGCTGCTTTAAGCAACGGCGGGCCGGCAAGAAACAGCTTGGCCTTGCCGCGCACCACCACCACGTAATCCGACAACCCCGGCTGATAGGCGCCGCCAGCGGTGGCCGAACCGTGTACTACGGTGATCTGCGGCAAACCCATGGCCGACATCCGCGCCTGATTGGCAAAGCTGCGTGCGCCTTCGACGAAAATTTCCGCCGCGTAATTGAGGTTGGCGCCGCCGCTTTCGGCGAGGGTGATGACCGGCAGTTTGTTTTCCTGGGCGATCTGTTGCAGGCGCAGGGATTTCTTCAGGCCCGACGGGGAAATCGTCCCGCCCTTGATCGCGCTGTTGTTCGCCACGATCAAGGCGCGCACGCCGGACACGTAACCAATGCCGGCGATCAAGCCGCCACCGGCCGAGCTGCCGTCCTTGTCGTCGTGCAGTTTGTAGCCGGCCAGGCTCGCCAGTTCGAGGAATGGCGCGCCGGGGTCGAGCAACAGATTCAGGCGTTCGCGGGGCAGCAATTGTCCGCGTTTGTCGAATTTCGGTTTGGCTTCGGCGGCCTTGTTCAGCAGGTTCTGTTCGAGTTGCCGGACTTGCTCGATGGCGGCGAGCATCGCTGCGCGGTTGCGGGTAAAGGCTTCGCTGTGCGGGTCGAGCCGGGACTGGATCTGCGGCATGGCTTACTCCTTGTCCTTCAAAACGTCGGGCATGCAGGCCCGGTGAAAACCATTGAAGGATTCGCTGTGGGACGCCTTGTGCAACGGCCAGGCGCGACTGCCCAGGCTGGCCGCGCCATCGATGCGCAAGGTGCTGCCGCTGATGAACGCGGCTGCCGGGCTGAGCAGAAACACGATCGCTGCGCTGACCTCCGATTCGGTGCCGATGCGCTTGAGCGGCACGTGTTCGCGCAAGGTCGGGATCACCGCTTTGAACGCGCCTTCGTAAGTGTCCATGCCGCTGGAAGCGATCCAGCCCGGCGCCACCGCATTCACCCTAACACCGGCATAACCCCATTCGAATGCCGCCGTCTTGGTGAAGTTGTCCATGCCCGAACGCGCAGCGCCCGAGTGGCCCATGCCGGGCATGCCGCCCCACATGTCGGCGAGCATGTTGACGATGCTGCCGCCGTGTTTGCTCATCGACTGGTTGAACACTTCCCGGGCCATCAGGAAACCGCCTACCAGATTGGTCCGCAGCACGGTTTCGAAACCCTTCTGATTGATCGAGGCCAGTGGCGACGGGTACTGGCCGCCGGCATTGTTGACCAGTCCGTGAATCGGCCCGTGCTCGCGGATCAGCTCGCTGACCAGCGCCTTCACCGCCTCTTCGTCACGGATATCGCAGACCTGCCAGTGGGCGCGCCCGCCATCCTCGGCAATTTCAGCGGCGACGGTTTGCAGCTTTTCCGGCTTGCGTCCGACCAGCACCACGTTGGCCCCGAGCGCTGCCAGTTCGTGGGCGGTACAACGCCCGATGCCACTGCCGCCCCCGGTGACGATGACGGTCTGGCCGCTGAACAGATCGGCCCTGAAAATCGATTCATACGCCATGGTGCCAATCCTCTAGTCGAACTGTTCGGCGATGCTCTGCGGCACCGGGATCTGGATTTCCAGTAGTTGTTGGGCGAAGGCCTTGCCTTGCGGGTCGATGCGCAAACTCGCCACGCCGCCGCCACCAAGGGCATTTTCCAGCAGGAAGTTGAGGCTGTGGGTGCCGGGCAGATACCAGCGTTCGACCCGACCGTGAATCGGGTCGAGGACATGGCTCATCCAGTCGACGACCACCGCCGGGGTCAGTGCTTCGGCGATCCACGGCAGGTATTCGGGACGACGTGGCATGACGCCAATGTTGCTGTGATTGCCCTTGTCGCCGGAGCGCGCGACCGCCAGTTTGACCAACGGCACGCTCGCATCGGCGCGGCCCTGGGGTTTGGGCGTTTCGTGGGGCAGTGGCAGATCCTGGCTGTCGAGGGTGGCGGGGGCGGGCAGGGCGAACGGGTGAGATTCGCCGGCGATGTCGATCTGCAATGTGCAGGCGCTTTTGTCGATCAGGAAGGAGAACAGCCGGATCAGCGGATACACCGTCGGCCGTCCGCCGACGATGCCGGTCAGCCCCGGCGCCATGCCGGTCGCGGCCTGGGCGATTTCTCGGGAGAACAGGATCAGCGCTTGTTTGTTCGGGTGGCGCACGGCGAGTCTGATCACCACTTCGCGACTGTCCCGGCGCTGACCGTGAGGGCCGTAGGTGGCTTCGCTGCCAAGCAGTTCGACGTGGGTTTCGGTGTATGGCCCGAGGCCTTTGTGGTCGAGCATTTCCGAGGTTTTGTCGAGGATCGCCTGGCTGACGCGTCGGGCTTTTTCCACCGCGTCAATCCCGGCTATCAGGCAACTGGCGGTACACCGGAAACCGTCCGGATACGTTGCACTGACCTTGTATTGGTCGCTGGGCGGCAGGCCTTTGGCACCGTGTACCCGCACGGCGTTTTTGCCCTGTTGCTGGAGCTTGACCTGGCTGAAATCGCAGACCACGTCGGGCAACAGATAGGCCTGCGGATTGCCGATTTCGTAGAGCATCTGTTCGCCTACGGTCAGGGGGGTGACCAGCCCGCCGGAGCCCTCGGGTTTGCTGACGATGAACTGGCCGTCGGCGCTGACTTCGACGATCGGGAAACCGATGTGCTCGTAATCCGGCACATCGCGCCAATCGGTGAAATTGCCGCCGGTGCATTGCGCGCCACATTCGATGATGTGCCCGGCCAGGGCGGCTTGCGCGAGTTTGTCGTAGTCGTGCCATGACCAGCCAAATTCATGCACCAGCGCAGCGCTGACCACTGCGCTGTCGACCACCCGGCCGGTGATCACGATGTCGGCCCCCAGACGCAGCGCTTCGACGATGCCCGGCGCGCCGAGGTAGGCGTTGGTCGACACGCACATCGGCGGCAGCGGGGCGCCGCTGAACATTTCCGTAATGCCTTGGGAGGCGAGTTGTTTGAAGTGCGGTTGCAGGTCATCGCCCGACAGCACGGCGATTTTCAGCGCCACGCCGGCCTTGTCGCAGGCCGCTTGCAGCGCGGCGGCGCAGGCCTTTGGATGGACCCCGCCGGCATTGCTGATGACGCGAATTTTCTGCTCGGCCAGTTGCGGCAACAGAGGCGCGAGGACTTCGATGAAATCGCCGGCAAATCCCGCCTGCGGGTCCTTCATGCGCGCGCCAGCCATGATCGACATGGTTATTTCGGCCAGATAGTCGAAGACCAGATAATCCAGCTGTCCTCCGGCCACAAGCTGTGCGGCGGCGGTCGAGGTGTCTCCCCAGAATGCGCTGGCGCATCCGATGCGAACCGTGGTGGGCATTTTGATCTCCGACTCAGGAACCTGTGACAGAAGTGCATCGAGGCTACCAAGCAAGCGCTTGGTTTGTAAACAGGCGAAATTATCTTCTGCCCAAGCGCTTGCTTGGTCACCGCCGGCGGCTTAAATTGCCCGCGCAACCCCGCCGTTTCTGCGGGCTACGACGCATTTGACTGATCGACTGTAGGAGAGAACGGGTGGACGAGCAAAAAGCCCTGAGGGTCATGCGTGAACTGGTCGATGCCGGCCAGCTGACCGATCCGGACAGCGCTCGCGGCAAACTGCTGCAAGTGGCGGCCCACCTGTTCCGCAACAAAGGCTATGAGCGCACCACGGTGCGCGATCTGGCCGGTGCCGTGGGGATTCAGTCCGGCAGCATCTTTCATCACTTCAAGAGCAAGGATGAAATCCTGCGGGCGGTGATGGAAGAAACCATCCGCTACAACACTGCGCTGATGCGCGCAGCCCTGGCTGACGCCGCCGATGTGCGCGAGCGGGTACTGGCGCTGATCCGCTGCGAATTGCAGTCGATCATGGGCGGCAGCGGCGAAGCGATGGCGGTGCTGGTGTATGAATGGCGCTCGTTGTCCGAAGACGGTCAGGCCAAAGTGCTGGCGCTGCGCGACATCTACGAAGACCTCTGGCTGCAAGTGCTGGGCGAGGCCAAAGAGGCAGGTTTCATCCGTGGCGACGTGTTCATTACCCGACGTTTTCTCACGGGCGCATTGTCCTGGACCACCACCTGGTTCCGCGCCGGCGGCAGCCTGAGCCTGGATCAACTGGCCGAAGAAGCGCTGATTCTGGTACTCGAAGAGCGCTAGGCGCTTTCTATCGGGCCGGGAAACTGGCTAACTGGGCGAAACCGCCTAGCTTGAATGCAATGATCGGTACTTTTTCGGGGAGTGGGGTGTTTTGAAGTCTTCGCCAATTCGGACGGCCGCCGGGCTGATGCTCGCAGCGCTGGCTGCATTATGGGTATTGCCTGCTCCGGCGGCGCAAGTGGTTCGGGTGGGCGCGGCGCATTTTCCGCCCTACACCATTCGCCCGGAAAACGGCGCCGACACCGGCCTGCTGCCGGAACTGGTCGCGGCGTTGAACGGCGCCCAGAGCGACTATCGTTTCGAGCTGGTGCCCACCTCGATTCCTCGCCGGTTCGGTGATTTCAAGGATGGTCGCACCGACATGGCGATCTTCGAAAACCCGGAGTGGGGCTGGAAAGACATTCCCCACGCCACCGTCGACATGGGCCTGGAGGACGCGGAGATTTTCGTCGCGCAGAACAAGCCCGGACGCCAGCAGAATTACTTCGCCGATCTCAAGGGAAAACGGCTGGCGCTGTACAGCGGCTATCACTATGAGTTCGCCAACTTCAACGCCGATCCCAAATACCTCGCGGAGGCCTACAGCGCCACGCTGACCTATTCCCACGACAGCAACCTGCTGATGGTCTTGCGCGGGCGCGCAGACATTGCCCTGGTCACTCGCTCGTATTTGTTCGATTACCTGCTGCGTAACGAAAAAGTGCGCGACGAGTTGCTGGTGTCCCAGCGTATCGACCAGATCTACCACCACTACGCGATTCTCAGTCCGAAGGCGCCGATCACCGGCGAAGCGTTCGGCAAGCTGCTGCAGGGCCTGCGCGACAACGGGCAGATGCTGAAGATCTTCGATCCGTACAAGATTGCGGTGGTGCCGGTACCGCATCAATGACCGACGGTTTTTCGCGCCAGGCCTAAATTTCCCGCCCCGGCTCACGTCCCATCGTTGAACTGTCGACGATTACCGTGAGCCCGACCCATGTCCAATCTGAATGACCTGACTGCCCTGGCCCTGCCTTCGGGCAGCCAACTGGTAGCCGATGCCACCGAAAGCCGTCTGAGCCTGAGCCTGGACGGGCAACCGCTGATTCGCCTGCGCCTTGATCGCGAAGGCCAGGGGCCGATCCAGATTGATGAACGCTACGCGCTGCCGCCAGGCCAGGCGTTGTGGGCGGCCTGTTATTGGCTGTTTGCTCGTGATCCGGCGTGTCAGCAATTGATCTGGCAACTGGATCAGGCGCCAACCGAAGCCTTGCGCAGCGGTTTGCTGGTGGGCACTGAAGTGGCGGGTGAATATCGCTGCGAGCGCACGTTGTTCTGGCAACTGCCGCAACCGTGGCTGGGCAATTCGCTGAGGGGCAGTTATCCGCAGCAGATGGTCATCAGTAACGGCAAGCGTCATCCGCTGCGACCGGTGAAGCCGCGTGGTGAGGTTTACCGGCGTTTCGATGCGCGTCTCGGTGCCTGGATTTCCCTGCGAACGGTGGAAATCGAGCAGGATCTTGCGCGTTTCAATCGCTGGCAGAACAGTCCGCGAGTCGCCAGTTTCTGGCAGGAAGAGGGCAGCCTCGAACAGCATCGCGAGTACCTGAGCAAGCTTGACGCCGATCCGCACACCCTGACCCTGATCGGTTGTTTCGATGATCAGCCGTTTGCCTATTTCGAAGCTTACTGGGCCAAGGAGGACCGCATCGCGCCGTTCTACGATGCCGACAATTACGATCGCGGCATCCACATGCTGGTCGGGGAAGAAGACCATCGCGGCCCGCACAAGGTGGCGAGCTGGCTGTCGGCGCTGGTGCACTACCTGTTCCTGGATGATCCGCGCACTCAGCGAGTGGTCGCCGAACCTCGTGCCGACAACGCGAAGATGATCGGCCATATGCACAATCAGTGCTTCCATTGCGACAAGGAGTTCGACTTCCCGCACAAGCGCGCGGCGCTGATGATCCTTGGTCGCGAGCGGTTTTTCGACCGCTGCACGCTGGTGTGACATTTCCCTGAAAACAAAAAAGATCGCTGCCTTTCGACAAAGGCTGCGATCTTTTTTTTGGCCGATTTTTATCAGCGACGGTTTGCGGACATGGCATCGGCGCGGCTGCCGGATACCTTGCGGCAGTGCACCAGCGCATCACGAATCATGAAGTTGACCAGCGTCGGCGACACACCGAGTTCCTTGGCGATGTCCTTCTGCGGCACGCCGTGCAGACGGTACATCTCGAATGCATAGCGGGTGCGGACCGGCAACTCGGTCAGTGCGTCGGCGATGTGTTCCAGGGTCGAGAAGTTGATGTGCGAGGTTTCCGGCGAAGCGCCCTGAATGACCACGTTCAACCCTTCCTCCTCGGGGCCGGCGTACTTCTGCTCCAGCGCCTGTTTGCGGTAGTGATCGATCGCCAGATTGCGCACGATCTGGAACAGATAACTCAGTTGGGCCTTGATCGACGACGTGATCGGCGGCGCCGATTGCAGTCGGAAGAACGCATCCTGCACCACATCTTCGGCGCGTGACCGGCAGCCGGTAATGCGGGCTGCAATCTTGACCAGAATCAGTCGATTGTCGACGAATGCCTGAAGTAGCGGTGAATCGCACCTGCTTGTGGATACTTGTTCCGTCATGGAAATCACCTTGCTGCCAATAGGTTAGTGGGACGCCTGGGGGACGGGGCCGTCCTACACATCGAGCGACAAATTATGTTGAATGATAATGATTGTCAATTGAGAAAGAGAACTAATGATCCATAACGGTGCGATCCGTGAACTGCGACACGCCGCCGCACACCGCCCAAGCGCCCAGCGCCGTTGGTGATCCAGCCTGCCGACTAATTATTTCAAGACGTCATCCGTTCTCATTGGTGAATGGATCCGGGTACGCAGCCCCGGACCTACCGCATTCCAATGCCTTGCACGGTCGGCGAAGACCGTGTCCCGCATGCCTTGCACGGGCATGCCGCAGCCAACCCGATTCCATCAGCAAGCCGAATTCAGGCAGGAAACCTCATGACCGACGCGTTCGAACTCCCCAGCACTCTGGTCCAAGCCCTCCAGCGCCGCGCGGCCCTGACGCCGGATCGGCTGGCCTTGCGCTTTCTCGCCGAAACCGAGGAACAGGCTGTGGTGCTCAGTTATCGCGAACTCGATCAGCGCGCGCGCACCATCGCGGCAGCGTTGCAGGCCGAGGCCGGATTCGGTGATCGCGCGGTATTGCTGTTTCCGAGTGGCCCGGATTACGTCGCGGCGTTCTTCGGTTGCCTCTACGCGGGCGTGATCGCGGTGCCGGCCTATCCGCCGGAGTCGGCCAGGCGTCACCATCAGGAGCGCCTGCTGTCGATCATCGCTGACGCCGAACCGCGCCTGCTGCTGACCAGCGCCGACCTGGGCGACGCCCTGCAGCAAATCGAAGGCGCGCCGCCGCTGTTGTGCGTCGATACCCTGGACGCTTCGCTCGCCGAGCGCTGGGCCGAACCGACCTTGCCGCAAGACCACATCGCCTTCCTGCAATACACCTCCGGCTCCACCGCGCTGCCCAAGGGCGTGCAGGTCAGCCACGGCAACCTGGTGGCCAACGAACGGCTGATCCGCCACGGCTTCGGCATCGATGTGAACCCCGACGACGTGATCGTTAGCTGGCTGCCGCTGTACCACGACATGGGTTTGATCGGCGGCCTGCTGCAACCGATCTTCAGCGGCGTGCCGTGCATCCTGATGTCGCCGGCTTACTTCCTCGGCCGGCCGTTGCGCTGGCTTGAAGCGATCAGCCAATACGGCGGCACCATCAGCGGCGGCCCGGACTTTGCGTATCGTCTGTGCAGCGAGCGTGTCAGTGAATCGGCGCTGGAACGTCTCGACCTGAGCCGCTGGCGCGTGGCCTATTCCGGTTCCGAGCCGATCCGCCTCGACACCCTCGAGCGCTTCGCCGAGAAATTCACTGCATGCGGTTTCAGCGAAAGCAGCTTCATGGCGTCCTACGGTCTGGCCGAAGCGACACTGTTCGTCGCCGGCACACCGCGCGGCACCGGCATTCCGGCGCTACGTGTGGACGATCAAGCCCTGGCACAGAACCGTGCCGAAGCGGGCGAGGGCAGTCCGATCATGAGTTGCGGCATCAGCCAACCCGAGCATGCGGTGCTGATCGTCGAGCCAAACACCCTCGAAGCGCTCGCCGACAACGCCGTCGGTGAAGTCTGGGCAGCCGGCCCGAGCATCGCCCACGGCTACTGGCGCAATCCCGAAGCGACTGCCAAAACCTTCGTGCAGCACGCCGGCCAGACCTGGCTGCGCACTGGTGACCTGGGTTTCATCCGCGACGGTGAACTGTTCATCACCGGTCGCCTGAAAGACATGCTGATCGTGCGCGGTCACAACCTCTATCCGCAGGACATCGAGAAGACGGTCGAGAACGAAGTGGAGGTGGTGCGCAAGGGCCGCGTCGCTGCGTTCGCGGTCAATCAGAATGGCGAAGAAGGCATCGGCATCGCGGCGGAAATCAGCCGCAGCGTGCAGAAAATCCTCCCGCCCGAAGCGCTGATCAAAGCTATTCGCCAGGCCGTGGCCGAGGCGTATCAGGAAGCGCCAAGCGTGGTGGTGTTGCTCAACCCGGGTGCGCTGCCGAAAACTTCCAGCGGCAAGCTGCAACGTTCGGCCTGCCGTAATCGTCTGGCCGACGGCAGCCTCGACAGCTACGCGGTGTTCCCGTCGGCCACCGCTGAAGCCTGCGATTCGACCGCGTCCACCTCCGAACTGGAAGCATTGATCGGCAGAATCTGGGCCGAGCAATTGAACGTCAAACAGGTCAACGCCGACGATCACTTCTTCCTGCTCGGCGGCAACTCGATCGCAGCCGCCCAAGTGATCGCCAAGGTTCGCGAAGAGCTGAGCCTGGAGCTGAATTTGCGTCTGCTGTTCGAAGCCCCGACCCTGTCCGCGTTCGCCGCCGCTGTCGCACAACAGCAACGGGACGGCGGCAGCGCCCAGGGCGAAATCACCGCGCTTTCGCGCCACGAAGCCTTGCCGCAATCGCTGGCGCAAAACCGTCTGTGGATCACCTGGCAGCTCGATCCGCACAGCAGCGCTTACAACATTCCCGGTGCCCTGCGCCTGCGCGGCGAACTGGACGAGGACGCCCTGCGCGTCAGTTTCCAGCAACTGATCGAACGTCATGAATCTCTGCGTACGCGTTTCTTCGAGCGCGACGGCGTGGCGTTGCAACAGGTCGAAGTGGCAGGTGAGTTCAACCTGCAACTGATCGACATCAGCGATCTGCCGGCCAGCGAGCGTGAAGCCCGCGCACAACAGATCCGCGAAGACGAGGCCCGCACCCGGTTCGATCTGGAGAAAGGCCCGCTGCTGTGGGTGACGCTGGTTCGCCTCGATGACGAAGATCACCAGTTGCTGGTGACCATGCACCACATCATCGCCGATGGCTGGTCGCTGAACGTTTTGATCGACGAGTTCTCGCGCCTGTACGCCGCCGCTTGCCAAGGCCAGCGCGCCGAACTCGCGCCGCTGCCCACCCAATACGCCGACTACGGCAGCTGGCAGCGCCAATGGCTGGCCCAAGGTGAGGGCGAGCGGCAACTGGCGTACTGGAAAGCGCAGTTGGGCGACGAGCATCCGACCCTGGAGCTGGCGACCGACCATCCGCGTTCTGCCAGGCAAAAACACAGTGCCGCGCGCCACAGCGTTCGCCTGGGGGTGAGCCTCAGCGATGCGATCCGCCAGACTGCCCAAGCCTGTCAATCCACGCCATTCATGCTGCTGCTCTCGGCGTTCCAGAGCCTGTTGCATCGCTACAGCGGCCAGCGCGATATCCGCATCGGTGTGCCGAACGCCAACCGTCCGCGTCTGGAAACCCAGGGCCTGATCGGCTTCTTCATCAACACCCAGGTGCTGCGCGCCGATGTCGATTCGCGTCTGCCATTCAACGAGTTGCTGGCGCAAACCCGTCAGGCTGCACTCGGTGCCCAGGCGAATCAGGACCTGCCGTTCGAACAACTGCTCGAAGCCTTCCCGCAGGCCCGCGAACAAGGTCTGTTCCAGGTCATGTTCAACCATCAGCAACGCGACCTGAATGCGCTCAAACGACTGCCGGGCCTGCTCGCCGAAGAACTGCCGTGGCACAGCCGCGAGGCCAAGTTCGATCTGCAACTGCACAGCGAAGAAGACCGAAACGGTCGCCTGACGCTGTCCTTCGACTACGCCGAGGAGCTGTTCGACGCGGCGACCATCGAGCGTCTGGCCGAGCATTTCAGCAACCTGTTGCGGGCTGTCTGCGAACGTCCGGAGCAGACCATCGGTGACCTGCCGCTGCTGACCGCCACCGAGCACACTCAGCAAAACGCGTGGAGCATCGCCCCGTGCACCCCGGCGCAACAATGGCTGCCGGAACTGCTGAATGAACAAGCCCGGCAGACTCCGGATCGAACCGCGCTGGTATGGGACGGTGGCAGTCTCGATTTTGCCGAACTGCACGCCCGGGCCAACCGTCTGGCCCATTACCTGCGTGACAAAGGCGTCGGCCCGGATGTCTGTGTGGCCATCGCCGCCGAGCGTTCGCCGCAACTGCTGATCGGCCTGCTGGCGATCATCAAGGCCGGCGGCGCCTACGTGCCGCTGGATCCGGATTACCCCGCCGAACGCCTGGCCTACATGCTCAGCGACAGCGGTGTCGAACTGCTGCTGACCCAGACGGCACTGCTCGACCGCTTGCCGGCCAGCGAAGGCGTCAGCGTGATCGCCATGGACACCCTGCACCTGGAGAACTGGCCGAGCCAGGCACCGGGCCTGCACCTGCACGGCGACAACCTCGCCTACGTGATTTACACCTCCGGTTCCACCGGCCAGCCGAAAGGCGTGGGCAACACTCACGCGGCGCTGGCCGAGCGTCTGCAATGGATGCAGAACACCTATTGCCTGAACGACACCGACGTGCTGATGCAAAAGGCACCGATCAGTTTCGACGTGTCGGTATGGGAGTGCTTCTGGCCGCTGATCACGGGCGCGCGCCTGCTGATTGCCGGCCCCGGTGAACACCGTGATCCGCATCGCATCGCGCAGCTGGTTCAGCAATACGGCGTGACCACGCTGCACTTTGTGCCGCCGCTGCTTTCGCTGTTCATCGACGAACCATTGAGCGCCGGATGCACCAGCCTGCGCCGTGTGTTCTCCGGCGGTGAAGCGCTGTCGGCGGAGCTGCGCAACCGCGTGCTGGCGCAACTGCCGGCGGTGCAGCTGCACAACCGTTATGGCCCGACCGAAACCGCGATCAATGTCACCCACTGGCATTGCTCCGTGGCGGATGGCGAACGTTCGCCGATTGGCCGTCCGCTGGGCAACGTGGTCTGCCGCGTGCTCGACAGCGATCTCAACCCAGTACCGGCCGGTGTGCCGGGTGAACTGTGCATCAGCGGCATCGGCCTGGCCCGTGGTTACCTCGGTCGCCCGGCGCTGACCGCCGAACGTTTTGTGGTCGATCCGCTGGGCGAGCAGGGCGCGCGTCTGTACCGCACCGGTGACCGTGCGCGCTGGACAGGCGACGGTGTGATCGAATACCTCGGCCGTCTCGATCAGCAGGTCAAACTGCGCGGCTTCCGCGTCGAACCGGAAGAAATCGAAGCCCGTCTGCTGGCTCAGGACGGTGTGGCCCAGGCTGCCGTACTGGTGCGTGAAACCGTCGCCGGCCTGCAACTGATCGGCTACTTCACTGCCACCGATACCGGCGAAGATCAGGACGCACAAATGGCTCGCCTGAAAACCGCACTGGCTGCCGAGCTGCCGGAATACATGGTCCCGGCACAACTGATGCGCCTGGACGCTATGCCCCTGAGCCCGAGCGGCAAACTCGACCGCCGCGCCTTGCCCGAGCCGCAATGGCAGGTGCGCGAACACGTCGAACCGGTCACCGAGCTGGAGCAGCAGATCGCCGCGATCTGGCGTGAAGTGCTGGGCCTGAAACAGGTCGGCCTGCGCGACGACTTCTTCGCCCTCGGCGGTCACTCGCTGCTGGCCACGCAAATCATCTCTCGCACCCGTCAGGCCTGCGACGTCGAGCTGCCGCTGCGCGCCTTGTTCGAGCACAGCGAGCTGGGTGATTTCGCCGAACAAATTCGCCAGATCCAGGCCAGCGGCCGCACCAACAAGCAGCCGCCCATCGACAAGGTTGATCGCAGCAAACCGGTGCCGCTGTCCTATTCCCAACAGCGCATGTGGTTCCTCTGGCAGATGGAGCCGGACAGCCCGGCGTACAACGTCGGCGGCATGGCGCGCCTGCGTGGCGTGCTGGATGTGGGGCGTTTCGAGGCGGCACTGCAAGCGCTGATCCTGCGCCACGAAACCCTGCGCACCACGTTCCCGAGCGTCGACGGCGTGGCCCGTCAGCAGGTGCATGCCGAGACCGGCGTGCGCATGGACTGGAAGGATTTCTCGAAACTCGCCGCTGATGTGCGCGAGCAGAAAGTCCAGCAACTGGCCGACGATGAAGCGCATCTGCCGTTCGATCTGGAAACCGGTCCGCTGCTGCGCGCCTGCCTGGTCAAGACCGCCGGGCAGGAGCATTACTTCGTCCTGACCCTGCACCACATCGTCACCGAAGGCTGGGCGATGGACATCTTCGCCCGCGAACTCAGCGCGCTGTACGAAGCGTTCGTCGATGACCGCGATTCGCCGCTGGAGCCGCTGCCGGTGCAGTACCTCGACTACAGCGTGTGGCAGCGCAACTGGCTGGAATCCGGCGAGCGTCAGCGTCAGCTCGATTACTGGACCGCGCAACTGGGCCGCGAACATCCGCTGCTGGAATTGCCGGGCGACCGTCCGCGTCCGCCGGTGCAAAGCCACCAGGGCGAGCTGTTCCGTTTCGACCTGAGCGACGATCTTGCCGCGCGGGTCCGGGCGTTCAACGCGCAGAACGGTCTGACCCTGTTCATGACCATGACGGCTGCGCTCGCAACCCTGCTTTACCGCTACAGCGGCCAGACCGATCTGCGAATCGGCGCGCCGGTGGCCAACCGTATCCGTCCGGAAAGCGAGGGGCTGATCGGTGCGTTCCTCAACACTCAAGTGCTGCGATGCCAGCTCGACGGCCAGATGTCGGTCGGCGAGTTGTTCGAGCACGTGCGCCACACCGTGATCGAAGGTCAGTCCCATCAGGATCTGCCGTTCGATCATCTGGTTGAAGCCCTGCAACCACCGCGCAGCGCCGCGTACAACCCGTTGTTCCAGGTGATGTGCAATGTACAGCGCTGGGAATTCCAGCAAAGCCGCATGCTCGCCGGGATGACCGTCGAGTACCTGGCCAACGATGCGCGGGCGACCAAATTCGACCTCAACCTGGAAGTCACCGACCTCGATCATCGCCTCGGTTGCTGCCTGACTTACAGTACCGACTTGTTCGACGAGCCGACGATTGCGCGCATGGCCAGGCACTGGTGCAACCTGCTGGAAGCGCTGATCGCCGATCCGCAGCAACGCCTCAGCGAACTGCCGCTGCTCGATGCGCCCGAGCAACAGCAATTGCTCGACAGCCTCGGCGTCGAGCCGGGCGAGCGACGTCTTGACCAGTGCATTCATCACCTGTTCGCCGAACAGGCGCTGGCGCGCAAGGACGCACCGGCCCTGACTTTTGCCGGGCAGACCCTGAGCTACGCCGAACTCGACGCTCGCGCCAATCGCCTGGCCTGGGCCCTGCGTGAGCGCGGTGTCGGCCCGCAAGTTCGAGTAGGCCTGGCGCTGGAGCGTTCGCTGGAAATGGTCGTCGGTCTGCTGGCGATCCTCAAGGCCGGTGGCGCCTATGTGCCGCTGGATCCGGAATACCCGCTCGACCGTCTGCATTACATGATCGAAGACAGCCGCGTCGGCCTGCTGCTCAGCGACCGCGCAATGTTCAAGGCCCTCGGCGAACTGCCGTCGAACGTGGCGCGCTGGTGCCTGGAGGACGACAGCGCGGCGCTTGCCGATTACCCGGCTACCGAGTTGCCATTTGTCAGCCTGCCGCAGCATCAGGCGTACCTGATTTACACCTCGGGTTCCACCGGCAAGCCGAAAGGCGTGGTGGTGTCTCACGGTGAAATCGCCATGCATTGCCAGGCCGTGATCGAGCGCTTCGGCATGCGTCCAGACGATTGCGAGCTGCACTTTTATTCGATCAACTTCGACGCCGCTACCGAGCGTCTGCTGGTGCCGCTGCTCAGCGGGGCGCAGGTCGTGCTGCGTGCGCAAGGTCAATGGGACGCGGAAGAGATCTGCGGCCTGATCCGCGAACATCGGATCAATATTCTCGGTTTCACCCCGAGCTACGGCAGCCAGTTGGCGCAGTTCCTGGCGACGCAAAACGACATCCTGCCGGTGCGCATGATCATCACCGGCGGTGAAGCGCTGACCGGCGAACATCTGCAACGGATTCGTGCAGCGTTCAAACCGAGCCTGTTCTTCAACGCCTATGGCCCGACCGAAACCGTGGTCATGCCGCTGGCCAGTCTTGCGCCTGAAAGGCTGGAAGAGGGCGTCGCCAGTGTGCCGATCGGCAGCGTGATCGGTGATCGCGTGGCTTACATTCTCGACGCCGATCTGGCGCTGGTGCCGCAAGGTGCGACCGGTGAATTGTTCGTCGGTGGCGCCGGTCTGGCGCTGGGCTATCACGATCGCGCCGGCATCACCGCCGAACGTTTTGTCACTGACCCGTATGCCGCCGATGGCGGGCGCATGTACCGCACCGGCGACCTGGTGCGCCAGCGCGCCGATGGCTTGGTGGAATATCTGGGGCGGATCGACCATCAGGTGAAAATCCGTGGTTTCCGGATCGAACTGGGCGAGATCGAAACCCGCCTGCTCGATCACGATTCGATCCGCGAAGCGGTGGTGCTGGCGCTGGATGCCCCGAGCGGCAAGCAACTGGTCGGCTATCTCGTGACCGAGGCCGCTTCGCGAAGCGAAGCCGAGCAAGCCGAACTGCGCGAAGCACTGAAGTCGCACCTGAAGATGCAACTGCCGGACTACATGGTGCCGACGCATCTGATTCTGCTGGCGAGCATGCCGCTGACCGCCAACGGCAAGCTCGACCGCCGCGCGTTGCCGGCGCCGGATCCGGAGCTCAATCGTCAGGATTACGTGGCGCCGAGCAACGAGCTGGAGCAGACCCTGGCGCAGATCTGGTGTGAAGTCCTCAACGTCGAGCAGGTCGGTCTGAACGACAACTTCTTCGAACTGGGCGGCGACTCGATCCTGTCGATTCAAGTGGTCAGCCGGGCGCGTCAGCAAGGCATTCATTTCAGCCCGCGTGATCTGTTCCAGCACCAGACCGTGCAGACCCTGGCGGCTGTTGCCAGCCGCAGTGAAACCGTGACCGCCGAGCAAGGTCTGGTGATCGGCGAATCGCGTCTGACGCCGATCCAGCACTGGTTCTTCGACACCGAGATTGTCGAGCGTCAGCACTGGAACCAGGCGTTGCTGCTGGAGCCGACGGTGGCGCTGGAACCGCACCGCCTGGAGCAAGCATTGCTGGCGGTGATCGAGCAGCATGACGCCCTGCGTCTGCGCTTCACCGAGGTCGACGGCGCATGGCAAGCGGCCCATCAACCGGTGACCGATGCAGCGGTGCTTTGGCAAGTTCGCGTGCCGTCGATGGACAAATGCGCCGCACTGTTCGCCGATGCCCAGCGCAGTCTCGATCTCGCGCAAGGCCCGCTGCTGCGCGCCGTGCTGATCGATGGGCCGGACGGCCAGCAACGGCTGTTCATCGCAATCCATCACCTGGTGGTCGACGGTGTATCGTGGCGCGTTCTGCTCGACGATCTGCAAACCGTGTATCGCCAGCTCGACGCCGATCAGTCGGTGAAACTGCCGGCGAAAACCAGCGCCTTCAAGGACTGGGCGGCGCGTTTGCAGGCTTATGCCGGCAGTGAATCCCTGCGTGAAGAACTGAGCTGGTGGCAAACGCAACTGGCCGGTCCGAATGCCGACTTGCCGTGCGAACGCCCAGAGGGCGGTCGCGAGAATCGTCACGCACAGACCGTCAGCGTGAGTCTGGATGCCGAGCGCACCAAACAACTGTTGCAACAGGCACCGAGCGCCTATCGCACGCAGGTCAACGACCTGTTGCTGACCGCGCTGGCCCGCGTGCTGTGCCGCTGGAGCGGTCAGCCGTCGGCGCTGATTCAACTGGAAGGCCACGGCCGCGAAACCCTGTTCGACGAGATCGACCTGACCCGCACCGTCGGCTGGTTCACCAGCGCCTATCCACTACGCCTGACCCCGCACAACATCGAAGAAGCCGCCGGGCAGGGCGCTTCGATCAAGGCGATCAAGGAACAATTGCGCGCCGTTCCGCACAAGGGGCTGGGCTATGGCGTGCTGCGCTATCTGGCCGATGACGCCGGTCGTCAGAGCATGGCGGCGTTGCCGAACGCGCCGATCACCTTCAACTACCTCGGCCAGTTCGACCAGAGTTTCGGCAGCGATGCGTTGTTCCGTCCGCTGAATGAATCGGTCGGCGCGGCCCACGATCCGCAGGCACCGCTGCCGAACGAGTTGAGCGTCGACAGTCAGGTGTACGGCGGTGAGCTGCTGCTGCGCTGGACCTTCAGCGCCGAACGCTACGACGCGCAGACCATCAACGAGCTGGCCGATGCCTACGTTGGCGAGTTGCAGAGCCTGATCGAACATTGCCTGCAAGACGAGGCCGGTGGCCTGACGCCGTCGGACTTCCCGCTGGCGAAACTGACCCAGGCGCAACTTGACGCACTGCCGGTGCCGGCGGCGCACATCGAAGACGTGTACCCGCTGACGCCGATGCAGGAAGGCATGCTGCTGCACACCTTGCTCGAACCGGGCACCGGGCTGTACTACATGCAGGATCGCTACCGCATCAACAGCGAACTCGACCCCGAGCGTTTCGCCCAGGCGTGGCAAGCCGTGGTCGCCCGCCATGAAGCGCTGCGTGCTTCGTTCTGCTGGAACGTCGGCGAAGACATGCTGCAAGTGATTCATACGCCGGGTCGTACGCCGATCGAATACCTGGATTGGAGCACCATTGCGGACTCCGAGCAGGAGCCGAAACTGCAAGCGCTGCTCAAGGCTGAACGCGAGACCGGTTTCGATCTGCTCAATCAGGCACCGTTTCACCTGCGCCTGATCAAGGTCGGCGCGGCGCGTTACTGGTTCATGATGAGCAACCACCACATCCTGATCGATGCCTGGTGCCGGTCGCTGCTGATGAACGATTTCTTCGAGATCTATACCGCCCTCGGTGAAGGTCGCGAAGCGCAACTGGCGAAGCCACCGCGCTACCGCGATTACATCGGCTGGCTGCAACGCCAGAGCCTGGCGGAAGCACGTCAGTGGTGGCAGCAGAACCTGCAAGGCTTCGAGCGCACCACGCCGATCCCGAGCGATCGTCCGTTCCTGCGTGAACACGCCGGTGAAAGCGGTGGCATGATCGTTGGCGACCGCTACACCCGACTGAATGTCGAGGACGGCGCCCGTCTGCGTGAGCTGGCCCAGGCCCATCAACTGACCGTCAACACCTTCGCCCAGGCGGCGTGGGCACTGGTGCTGCGCCGCATGAGCGGTGATCGCGACGTGCTGTTCGGCGTGACCGTGGCCGGGCGTCCGGTGGAGATGCCGGAGATGCAACGCACTGTCGGCCTGTTCATCAACAGCATCGCGCTGCGGGTGCAGATCCCGGCGGACGACCAGCGCGCCAGCGTGCGTCAGTGGCTGAGCGACCTGCTCGACAGCAACATGCAACTGCGCGAGTACGAATACCTGCCGCTGGTGAACATCCAGGAGCAAAGCGAACTGCCGAAAGGCCAGCCGCTGTTCGACAGCCTGTTCGTGTTCGAAAACGCCCCGGTGGAAGTCTCGGTGCTGGACCGTGCGCAAAGCCTCAATGCGACCTCGGACTCGGGCCGTACCCACACCAACTTCCCGCTGACGGCGGTCTGCTATCCGGGCGACGACCTCGGTCTGCATCTGTCCTACGACCAGCGTTACTTCGACGAGTCGACCATCGAGCGCATGCTCGGTGAGTTCAAGCGTCTGTTGCTGGCGCTGGTCGACGGCTTCCATGGCGACATGGCCGACCTGCCGCTGCTGGGCCATGAGGAACAGGATTTCCTGCTCCACGGTTGCAATCAGAGTGAGCACGACTATCCGCTGCAGCAGAGCTACGTCGAACTGTTTGAAGCGCAGGTCGCGCAACATCCGCAACGCATTGCCGCCAGTTGCCTCGATCAGCAGTTGAGCTACGGGCAACTGAACGTCAACGCCAACCGTCTCGGTCATGCACTGGTCGCGGCCGGGGTGCAGATGGATCAACCGGTGGCGCTGCTGGGCGAACGTAATCCGGATCTGCTGGGCATGATCATCGGCAGCTTCAAGGCCGGTGCCGGTTACCTGCCGCTGGATCCGGGCCTGCCGAGCCAGCGTCTGCAACGGATCATCGAACTCAGTCGCACGCCGGTGCTGGTGTGCAGCGAAGCTTGCCGTGAACAGGCGACGACCTTGCTCGACGAATTCAGCTGTGCCAACCGACCACGTTTGCTGGTGTGGGAAGAGGTTCAGGCGGGCGCAGTGTCGTCGACGAATCCGGGCATCTTCAGCGGCCCGGACAACCTGGCCTACGTGATCTACACCTCGGGCTCCACCGGGTTGCCCAAAGGCGTGATGGTCGAGCAGCGCGGCATGCTCAACAACCAGTTGAGCAAGGTGCCGTACCTGAACCTGAGCGACGCCGATGTGATCGCCCAGACCGCTTCGCAAAGCTTTGACATTTCGGTCTGGCAGTTCCTCGCCGCACCGTTGTTCGGGGCGCGGGTGGACATCGTGCCGAACACCATCGCCCACGATCCGCAAGGTTTGCTGGTGCATGTGCAGCAGCAGGGCATCACCGTGCTCGAAAGCGTGCCATCGCTGATCCAGGGCATGCTCGCTTCGGATCGTCTGAGCCTCGACGGCCTGCGCTGGATGCTGCCGACCGGTGAAGCAATGCCACCGGAGCTGGCTCATCAGTGGTTGCTGCGTTACCCGGAGATCGGTCTGGTCAACGCGTATGGCCCGGCGGAATGCTCGGACGACGTGGCGTTCTTCCGCGTCGACCTGGCCTCGACTCGCGGCAGTTACCTGCCGATCGGTACCCCGACCGACAACAACTTGCTGTACCTGCTCGATGGCGCGCTGGATCTGGTGCCGCTGGGTGCGGTGGGTGAGTTGTGTGTGGCGGGCACCGGTGTCGGTCGTGGTTATGTCAGTGATCCGCTGCGCACCGCGCCGGTGTTTGTGCCGAATCCGTTCGGTGCACCGGGCGAGCGTCTGTATCGCACCGGTGACCTGGCGCGCCGTCGCAGTGACGGTGTGCTGGAGTACGTCGGTCGGGTCGACCATCAGGTGAAGATTCGCGGTTACCGGATCGAGCTGGGTGAAATCGAGGCGCGTCTGCATGAGCAACCTGAAGTTCGCGATGGCGCGGTCGGTGTGCAGGAAGGCGTCAACGGCAAGCATCTGGTCGGCTATCTGGTCGCCGCAGATTCCGCACTGAATCAGAGCGAACGCCTGGAGCGGATCAAGCAGCGCCTGCGCGCCGAACTGCCGGAATACATGGTGCCGCTGCATTGGCTGTGGCTCGACCGGTTGCCGCTCAACGCCAACGGCAAACTCGATCGCAAGGCCTTGCCGGCGCTGGAGATCGGCCAGTTGCAGAGCCAGGATTACCTGGCGCCGCGCAGCGAACTGGAACAGACCCTGGTCGACATCTGGGCCGAGGTGCTCAAAGTCGAGAAGGTCGGGGTACGCGACAACTTCTTCGAGCTCGGCGGGCATTCTTTGCTCGCCACGCAGATCGCCTCGCGGGTGCAGAAAGCCTTGCAACGGGACGTACCGCTACGGGCGATGTTCGAGTGCAGCACGGTGGAGGAACTGGCCGGTTACATCGAAGGACTGGCGGCCAGCGACATTACCGAGGAGAAGGTTGATCGCCTGAATGACCTGATGGCGGAGCTGGAGGGCCTGTAAACAACAGCCCGCGACAACGGCGACAGAAAACATGGTTTTCTCTGTAGCCGTTGTCGCAGGTAAGGCTTTGTAATCCTTTCATATCATTGACTGTCGAGGCCGGCCCGCTCAGTCTTCGGGCTTCAGTTTCTTTGCCACGGGGGTTATCGATGCCTTTTTTCACGGTTGACGGACAGGCGCTTCACTACATTGATCAAGGCACGGGGCCGGCGGTGTTGCTGGCCGGTAGCTACCTGTGGGACCAGGCCATGTGGGCGCCGCAGATCGCTGCGCTGTCACCGCACTATCGGGTGATTGCGCTGGATCTGTGGGGCCACGGTGAATCCGGGCGCTTGCCTGAACACACCACATCACTGGACGACATCGCGCGCCAGGCGCTGGCCTTGCTCGATCATCTGGATATTGATCAGGTTTCGCTGGTCGGGCTGTCGGTCGGCGGCATGTGGGGTGTGCGTCTGGCGTTGTCGGCGCCGCAGCGGCTCAACGGACTGGTGTTGATGGACACCTACGTCGGCGTCGAGCCGGAGCCGACTCGCCAGTACTATTTCTCGCTGTTCAAACAGATCGATGAAAGCGGCGGGATCTCCGAGCAACTGCTGGATATCGTGGTGCCGATCTTCTTCCGGCCGGGCATCGATCGAGCGTCGGCGCTGTATCAGGACTTTCGCGCGAAACTCGCGGGTTACTCCGCTGAACGTCTGCGTCAAAGCATCGTGCCGATGGGGCGTATCACCTTTGGCCGTGATGATCTGTTGCCGCGTCTGGGCGAGCTGAATGCGGCCACCACGCTGGTGGTCTGCGGCGATCAGGACAAGCCACGCCCGCCGTCGGAAGCACGGGAAATGGCTGAGCTGATTGGCTGTCCGTGTGTGCTGGTGCCGGAGGCGGGGCATATCTCCAATCTGGAGAATCCCGAATTCGTGACGGAGGTGTTGTTCAGCTTTTTGAGTGAGCGCAATCGAAATACGCTGTAATTGCGCATGGAATTTCATTTTAAGGGTCTGGCGTGAAGCAATTCTTCTGGCGCGATCTTGAAGATCTGCAAGGACAATGGGGTGGGCTTAGCGTCGAGATCAGTGGCCCCCCGCAGGGCAAACCACAACTGCATCTGCGAACGGGTAACAATGCTCGTCTGAAACTGATGTTCAACGAGAGCCCTTTGCTTTGGGGAACGATAGCGACTTCGTATTACGGTGCCTGGCTGGTACGCAATCCGATGCCGATGTACTGGGAGTCGCCACCCGTTCCTGCCATTGACTCTGCACAGGTCGAACACCATCGCCATTTGCCTGCTGGGCAGCGGATGAAGGCCTGGAGTCGATACTTCATCAACCAACTGATGGAGTATCAGGCGGACTTTCTTTATCCCGGGCAATGGGTGGCACGGCCAATGATGCCTGTGGCCGTGCCAGGACAACGTGGCGAAGGTGTGAGCAACTGGTATTTCTCGACAGAGCAAGAGATGACCAGTCATTTACCGAGATGGTCAGCTCGTGGTGACGGCATTCTCGACAATCTTCAGCCACGATCGGTGGAGTGGCTCGACTGGGATTTGGGCAATCTGATTGGTCTGCACACGGTCGATCCGTATGCCGGGCGTATGAAGTGGTGGCGCAAGAAGGCGAGAGAGGACAGCCTGCCCCCCGTCTTGCTGTGGTACGTCGGCGCCTTGTGTTCTTACGTGATTATCGACGGTCACTATCGATTGCAGGCCGCGCTGGCTGAAGACGTCAAACCGACGTTTATCGTTTTGAGTTCAACTAAAACCCATCCATTCACGCTGAATCCCGATACTCAACAACGGGTTCTCAATTCCCTGATGCTGCAAAGCGAAAGGAATCCGGGATTTGATGTACGAACTTTGAACCAGGCGTTGATCCACAACTTCGATGATCGGCCCTGCCACTCAGCAAAAACTCATGCCTGGGCCGGCATACTATCGGACGTGGAGTGGTCGCAAGAGGTGACGCAGTTTTTGCTCAAGCGCGAAGCGACAGGCGAGCTGGATGACATCCTGGGCCGGTGTCAGCCCAGTAAGTGGTGACGGCTCCAGCAGCGTTTGCCGGAGCCGCCAATCATTATTTCGGGCCGAGAATCTTCGCCAGCTTGTCCGGCGTCGGCGCGCCTTGCTGTTGTTGCAGTTCGCCCTTGTCGTCCATGTAGAAGATCGCCGGGGTGGCCTGCAATTCCAGGTCTTCCATCAACTGCATGTTCGCCGCAAGTTTGGTCTGCACGGCAACCGGAATGTCCTTCAAGGCCTTGAGGGTGCTGGCCTTGCCGGCCTTCTCGTGATCTTCCAGAGCTTTGCTCGGGTCCTTGGCGGCGAGCAGGGCGGCGGCTTTGGCCGGGCTGTCTTCGCGGATGATGCCGACCATGATGTGTCGCAGCTGCACCTTGCCGGCCTTGACCCATGGACGTGCCTGTTCCCAGAACATGTTGCAGTACGGGCAGTTCGGGTCACTGAACAGATACACGGTGCGCGGTGCATCCTTGTTGCCGTCCTGAATCCAGTTGCTGGCTTCGAACTTGGCCCAGACTTCCTTGGCCATTGGCGCATAGACCAGTTTTTGCAGTGGCGCGCTGCTGAGGTCATTGCCGTCGGCGTCGTACAGGTTGCCCAGCAGCACGTGCTTGCCGTCCGGCGTCAGGTACAGCGCCATGCCGCGGTTCTGGTATTGCGCGGCGTAACCACGCAAGCCGTCGGGGGCGTCGAACTGGCCGACGATTTTTGCGCCCTTGGCTTCGATTTTCTTGATCGCTTCAGGCAGTTCTTCAGCAGCCTGGACCGACGGCAAGTGCAGCAGGGCTGCGCTCATGGTCAGTGTCAGCAGGTGGCGGAGGCGGGGCATGGCAGTTTCCTTGAAGAAGATGTGGCCGGATTCGGGCTGGAAGCCGGGGTGTCGAAGTTTTCCAGGGCGCGGGCCAGGCTGGCGTTCGACAACTCGCCCAGATGGCTGCCCAGCAGGCGACCGTCCGGGCTATAGAACAGCGTAGTCGGCAGGGCCATGGAGCCCACGGCCTGGCCGAGGCGTCCGCTGCGGTCAAACAGCACGTTGCTCAGGCTCAAGCCCTGGGTTTCGAGAAATGTGGCGACGCTTTGCATGCTTTCGGCCTGGTTGACGAACAGGAACGTCAGGTCCGGGCGTTGTTGCTGGGCGTTTTCCAGCACCGGCATTTCCCGGCGGCACGGCGGACACCAGGTGGCCCACAGGTTGATCACCAGCGGCCCGCCCTGATAGTCGGTGAGTTTCACGGTTTCCCCGGCGGCGGTGCGCAGGGTGATGTCCGGCAGGCGCGTGCCTTGCTCGTAGATGTTCAGCGACAGGGTCGCCAGCACCCAGAACGCCACACCGCTGACCACGCCGAAACCCAGCGGTCGACGCAAACCCGGCCGGCGCCAGCCGCGATACAGCGCCGCCAGCAACAGCACGATCACCCCCGGCCAGGCGAGAAAACCGCCGTCGCGCAGGTCGATGATCTGCCACAGATCGTTGCGATAGTGCCCCCAATACACCGCGACAAACGCAATGCGCGCCGCCAGCATGCCGAGCAGAAACAGGCTGAACAGCGCCGACTCGGGGTTGTCGCCGCCGCGCTTGGCCACCCGCCAGCCGACGAAGGTCGCCAGCGCCAGCGCGCTGATCAGCAGCAGGTGGTTGAGTGCGATGGCAAAGGTGCCGAGGGTGAAGGTCAGCATTAACGGGCGTCTCGGGTGGTGGTCCAGCGTTGCAGGAAAGTATCGGCATCGACCTCGCCGGTGATGCGCTGACTGCGGCGCTCTTCACCGTCGGTGCCGATCCACACGAAACTCGGTGGCCCCGGCACTTTATAACGACCGAGCAGTTCGCGGCTGGCGGCATTGTCGGCGGTGACGTCGAGTCGGAGCAAGCGCACATCACTCAAGGCCTGCATCACTCGAGCCTGGCCGAACACCTGTTTCTCCATGACTTTGCACAACGTGCACCAGTCGGCGTAGTAATCGAGCAATACCCACTGGCCCTGCGCTTTGGCGGTGTCGAGCTCGCGTTGCAGGGCGGCGGGATCCTTGATCGTCGTGAAGGCTTCGTGGCCGCTGGGCGCCGCAGATCCGGCGCGTCCGGCGCTGTACACCTGCAACGGTTGATATGGATCGTCACTGCCGCCCGCCGCACCGACCACCAGCAGACTGCCCCACAGGCCCAGCAACAGCGAGCCGGCGCCAAACAACTGCGCCACGCGACCAAAGCCGCCGGATTGTTTCCAGGCACTGTAAGCGGCGATCAACAGCAGCGCACCGCACAGGCCCAGCCACAGCGAAGGTTGCAGCACCGGACGCAGCATCAGCAGCGCGGTAGCGAGGAACAGGAAACCGAACACGCCTTTGAGCAGATTCATCCACGCGCCTGGCTTTGGCAGGAAGCGATTGCCGACCGTTACCAGCAACAGCAGCGGCACGCCGATACCGATGCCCAGGGCAAAAAGAATCAGACCGCCGTGCAGCGCGTTGCCACTTTGCGCGATGTAGAGCAGGGCACCGGCCAGCGGCGCGGTCATGCACGGGCCGACCAGTAAGCCGGACAGCGCGCCCAATACGCCCGCGCCGACCAGACTGCCGCCGCGCTGGCTGCGCGAGGCGTGCTCCAGCCGATCCCGCAGGGCCACCGGCAATTGCAGTTCGAAGAAACCGAACATCGGCAGCGCCAGAACCACGAACACTGCTGCGAACGTCCCGAGCAGCCACGGGTTCTGCAACCACGCCTGCAGGTTCGCCCCCAGCAGCGCGGCGATGACGCCCATCGCCGCATACACCAGCGCCATGCAAACCACATAACTGCCGGCCAACGCGAAACCGCGACGCGGCGTTGCACCGCTGCCCACCACCATGCCCGCCAGAATCGGCAGCATCGGCAACGAACACGGCGCAAACGCCAGCAACAGACCGAGGCCGAAAAACACCAGCAGACTCCAGCCCAGCGAGTGCTGATGCAGACCGCTGGCCAGTGCCTGATCCGGCGCTTCATCTGTCGTTGCTGCGGCTTTGCCGCCGAGATCGATCACTCGCGTCTGCGGGGGATAGCAAAGGCCGGCGTCGGCACAGCCCTGATAACTGACCTTTATCCGGCCCGTGGCGGCCGCCGGGGTTTTCAGCTCGAGGCCCTGGCGGTAAACCGGTTGTTCACCGAAATACTCGTCGCTATGGGACTCGCCTTCTGGCAGGGCCGGGACGTTTTGCGTCGCCAGCCCGTCGAACTTGAGGCGCTTCTGATACAGGTAGTAGCCGTCGGCGATTTGCCAGAACAGCTGGGTCTCACCGGATTCCAGACGTTCCGAGGTCAGCACGAATGCCTTGTCGACCGGCAGGAACTCCGGTTTTGACGCAAAAGGATCATTACCCGCTTGGGCCAGACTCGAAATCAACAGTGCAAACAGTAGAAAAAAATGACGCATGGAGGAGCCTTGTCCCTGTGCAATTGAGGGGCACAATGGGCGGCGGCGATTAACCGATGATTAACCGCGACGCCCAATCCGCTCCCCTGCGCACAGAGCAACTTACCTGTCAATCAAACAAACCGGGCCATGTTTCTTCATCGATCGGATGGGGGCCGCTGGCTTTTCGGGTCTTGAGGTCAAATCTCAGATATTCTTCGTCGGTCAAGAAAATGTAAAAATAAGTATCGAAGACCGGGTAATTATTCAGTGCGGTTGTAACGATCCGGTCTTTGTACTTTTCGAGAAAGCTCCATTCGGAATTGGCCATTGACAGTACTTTGACTTTTCTGGGGATTCCAGGGTTGTATTTGAAATAGCGTCCGTCGTTCAGTAGAACCCAGTAGGTGTGCTTGACGTCCGCCTTTTCATCCAGCATGACACCGACAATCTTGTGGAAGAAGTTTCCTAGTGGCCACCAATCGGTATCTGAAAGTTTCTTTTTGAATACCACACTGGAAGTAATCTGGGAGAACTTGCAGGCCATCGGAGTTTCGCCGTCGTAGTAAAAGAACCAGACCATGTCGCCTCCGCCGGCACTGTGCCAGTCCGGGCTTGGCACGGTGAATCCGAACCTCAGGTCGTCCACGTGCTGTTCGAAATCCCCCCAGTGCCCCTTGATCAAGATGGGGTGATGTTTTTCGAGACGATTATCGCCGAGACTGAAACTAGCGAACATGTCGGTGCCTTTAAAGAAGAAAAAGATACGATCGGGGCCGTTGCGCCAATCGATAGAGACGAAGTTATCCATGGTTGTTTTTCTTTTAGTTGGTTGAAGAGTTGTTTGTGGTTGAAGCGGTTCGTATGGGTGTTGGTGAACGCCAGATATGAATTCTGTGCAGGGAGTTAATGTTGAAGGTTCTATTAATCGCGTCGCAGAAATATTCTGGCGTCCTGCATGATTTCAATCGTGTGGGAGGCCCGGCCAACTTTCATCGTCGATTTGGATCGGGCCGTGTATTTTTTTAGACTCGTGCTCATATCGCAAGTACTCATTGCCGTGCAGGAAAATATAAAAGTACCGATCGAACGTTGGATAGTCATTCAAGACTGCTGTCATCATTCGATCACTGTATTGTTCCAGGTCGGCCCAGTCGCTGCCTTCGAGGGGGATGACTTCCAGTGTCATGCTGGTGTAATCGTAGGACAGGTAATTCCCGTTATTTAAAAGTACTCGGAGTTCATCGACGGATGAAGTCGTTTGTCGCCGCATGACACCAATGATGTTTTTGAAATATGGAAGTAGTGGGGCCCATTTGGAATCGGCAACGGTGGTGTTGGAGATTACGCTGTCAGTCTGTTGAAGGAACTGGCACACACACGGAGTATCATCCTGGTAGTAAAAAAGCCAGAGGTGGTCGATGCTGTTATTCCAGCTGGGTTCAGTGGTCGTAAAGCCGAAGCGCAGATCAGCGGCGGATATGATGTGGTCGCCCCAGTTTCCTCTCACCGGTAGTGGATAGCCACTGTCGGCTTTGTTGTCGCCTAAGGAGAAACGAGAGTATAAGTTGTGCTCTTTGAAGAAAAAGAAAATTCGGTCTGGGCCAGCGCACCAGTCAGCGGCGACAAAGTTGTTCATTTTTGGCATGTCTCAATTCCTTTAGATTAGATGGCGGCTTAGGGTATAAGCCTGTTTTGTTGGTTGTTTTGTGTTTGTGTTTTTCGATGTTGAGAGTATCGATGAATATTCAAATTTGGAATGGTTGCAGGTGGGGATGTATGTTTCAAGTTGATGCTTTTTTGGGGGGCGGGTAAAGATGAATATATAAGTGTTAACGTTATATGGAGTGTCAGGCACTTGGCAGATGGAAAAGGCGACACGAAATACGCCTTGCCTGAACTCAATCCCTCGTCATAATTTGACCTTAATCCTTGCCTGCTTGACTCATGTTTTTATTCAGAGAGCCTCCCCATGCACGTACTGGTTTGCGAAGACGACGAGTTGATCGCCAGCGGCATCGTCGCCGGCCTGACTGCCCAGGGCCTGACGGTCGAGCACGTCAATACGGCTTCAAAGGCGCGGGCGATCCTCAAGGTTGCCGAGTTCGACGTGATGGTGCTCGATCTCGGGTTGCCGGACGAAGATGGCCTCAAACTGCTGCAGCAACTGCGTCAGCAGGGGCTGGAAATTCCGGTGCTGATCCTCACTGCGCGGGATTCTGTCACCGACCGGGTCGACGGTTTGCAGTCCGGTGCCGACGACTATCTGCTCAAGCCATTCGATCTGCGCGAATTGTTCGCCCGTCTGCAAACCCTGCTGCGCCGGGTGGCCGGGCGCAGTGTCAACCTGATTGAGCACGGTGCGCTGACCTATGATCCGAGCAGCCGCGAAACCACGTTGGCAGGCCGCTCGATTGATCTGTCCCGGCGTGAACAGTCGTTGCTGCAGGCCTTGCTGCACAACCGTGGCCGGGTGCTGTCCACCGAGCAGTTGAAGGACAGCGTCTACGGCTTCAACGATGAACTGGAAAGCAACGCGCTCAACGTGCACATCCACCACCTGCGCAGCAAACTGGGCAAGGGCATCGTCGAAACCGTGCGGGGCCTGGGTTATCGCCTGGGCCCGGCCGATGGCGGAGAACCTGACAAGTGATGAGTCTGCGCCTGCGCCTGAGCCTGACCCTCGGCGCCGCGTTCGCGCTGATCTGGGCCCTGGCGGCTGCCTGGATGCTCAGCGACCTGCGCAACCAGATGATGTTTTCCCTCGACCAGCGCCTGGTGGCGTCGGCACGCATGGTCGCCGGTTTGCTGGAGCAATTGCCGGCCATTCCGAGCAAAGGCGAAGGCACCCACTTCAGCGCCGAACAATTGAACATTCCCGGCGGCATGGCCTGTCAGGTCAGTTCGCTGCGCGGGGAAATCCTCGCCCGCAGCCACAACAACCCGGAGCAGGCGCTGGAAGCCCGGAAGATGGGCTTTCACGATCAGATGATCGACGGTGCGCCATGGCGCAGCTTTACTCTGGCCCGGGGCGATGTGCGGATCACCACCGCCGACCGGGTGATCGAGCGCGAAGCCCTGAACATGTCGATCCTGCTGGCGGCCTCGGTGCCGGTCGGCGTGGCGCTGCTCGGCTGCCTGTGCCTGCTGTGGCTGGGGATCGGCCAGGGCCTGGCACCGCTCAATCGCTTGCGTGAAGCCTTGATGCGCCGCAACGCCGATTCGCTCGAGCCGTTGCAGTTGCAGTCATTCCCCAGCGAACTGAAACCGCTGCTCGAAACCCAGAACCAGTTGTTCCAGCGCATCGGCAAGACCATCGAGCGCGAACGTCGCCTGACCGGCGATGCCGCCCATGAACTGCGCAGTCCGCTGACGGCGATCAAGACCCACCTGCAAGTGGCGCGCATGACCGAAGGCAGTGCACGGGATCAGTCTCTGGCCCGGGCCGAGGAGGGCGCCGACCGCCTGCACCGGACCCTCGAGCAATTGCTGTTGCTGGCGCGGGTCGAAGGCAGTCTGTCGTTCGACGACGGCGTCCAGTGCAGTGCCGAACAGGTGGCGAAACTGGCGATTCAGGACTCGGCCAGCGACCAGCGCCAGCGCATCAGGCTGCACCTGCCTGAACGCTTGTCCGCTGCGCCCCTGCAAATGCCGGCAGTGTTGTCGATCGCAGCCTTGCGCAACCTGTTGGATAACGCTCTGCGACATACCCCGACGGACGGCGCGGTGGAACTGAGCCTGGAAACCTCCGCCTCTCATGTGCGTTTCGTGGTGCGCGATCATGGGCCGGGGATTGCGCCGGACGATCTGCAACATCTGACCCAGCGCTTCTGGCGCAACGGCCAGAGCACCGGTTGCGGACTGGGACTGGCGATTGTCCAGGCCATCGTTCAACGCTGCGCCTGCACCCTGCATTTCGACAGCCGCCCGGATGGCTTGCGGGTCGAGCTGACCATGCCGCTGCAACCGCTCTGACGTTTGCCAGGCACATCAAATGTAACCTCTCTCCATTAGTCATCTGCTGGCCGCGACGTTATTGTCGCTCCAGTCTCTGACTCAATGGATTGAGGGAAACAGCGCCATGGAAGCACCCGTCTACATCTGTCCCGCCACCCCCGCCGACGCCGGCATCATCAGCCGGATTCTCGAGCGCTCGATTCGCGTAGGTTGCGCGCTCGACCATCGCAACGATCCACAACTGGTCGACCGCTGGATCCGCCGACAATCGGCGGAACACATCAGCGCCTGGCTCGCCGATCCGCGTCTTTACCTGAACATCGCGCTGCTGCAGGACAAACCTGTCGGTGTCGGCATGGCCGCAGCCAATGGCGAGATCACGTTCTGTCATGTGCAGCCGGAGTGGTTTCGTCGCGGTGCGGGTCGCGCACTGATGGGCGATCTGGAGGGGTGGCTGCGGATTCGTGGCCAGCCTCGCGTCACGCTCGCCAGCACGCGAACCGGCGCGGCGTTCTACCGGCGCCTGGGTTATCGCGAAACGGCGTCTCCCCTCATACAACACGGCGTTGTGACTCTGCCGATGCACAAGGCGCTGGCAATCTCGGCCTGACATTCGATCAAGGGTGTAAATCCTCAACACGCTGGTGCGTTTCCAGAACAGGAAAACCTGCATGTGCGCCCCG
Organism: Pseudomonas sp. 1; assembly: GCF_056626735.1. Classification (NCBI taxonomy): domain Bacteria; kingdom Pseudomonadati; phylum Pseudomonadota; class Gammaproteobacteria; order Pseudomonadales; family Pseudomonadaceae; genus Pseudomonas; species Pseudomonas sp. 1. The sequence goes on from NZ_JBWXMQ010000019.1 coordinate 99,564, forward strand.
CGACCGGAGCGCGCACTGCCTGGTGTGCAGTTTTGGTCACTATCCATAGCGTATTGAGGGGTCGAGAGATGTCAGTCGCCACCAGCCTTATCGAAGAGTCGTCGGCCCGGATCGCCTCCGCGCCGGCGGAAACGCTGTATCAGTTCAATGAGTCGCCGTTGTTGGCCCGTCAGAGCCAGCAGGAATCCAATGCCCGTAGTTACCCGCGGCGCATTCCGCTGGCGTTGAAACGCGCCAAGGGTCTGTACGTCGAGGACGTCGAGGGCCGGACCTTCATCGATTGCCTGGCGGGTGCCGGCACTCTGGCGCTGGGGCATAACCATCCGGTGGTGATCGAGGCAATCCAGCAGGTGCTGGCCGATGAGCTGCCGCTGCATACCCTGGACCTGACCACACCGGTGAAAGACCAGTTTGTTCAGGACCTGTTCGGCCTCTTGCCTCCCGCATTGGCCAAGGAAGCGAAAATCCAGTTCTGCGGCCCGACCGGCACTGACGCCGTGGAAGCCGCGCTGAAACTGGTGCGTACCGCCACCGGGCGCAGCACTGTGCTGTCGTTCTCCGGCGGTTATCACGGCATGAGTCAGGGCGCCTTGAGCCTGATGGGCAGCCTCGGTCCGAAGAAACCGTTGGGCGCATTGCTCAGCAACGGCGTGCAATTCATGCCGTTCCCGTACGACTACCGTTGCCCGTTCGGCCTCGGTGGCGCGGCGGGCGTGAAGGCCAACCTGAGTTACCTGGAAAACCTGCTCAACGACCCGGAGGCTGGCGTGCAATTGCCGGCCGCCGTCATCGTTGAAGCGGTGCAGGGCGAGGGCGGTGTGATTCCGGCGGACATCGAGTGGTTGCGCGGTCTGCGCCGCATCACCGAAAAGGTCGGCGTGGCGTTGATCATCGACGAAATCCAGAGCGGTTTCGCCCGCACCGGCAAGATGTTTGCCTTTGAACACGCCGGCATCACGCCGGATGTAGTGGTGCTGTCCAAAGCCATCGGCGGCAGCCTGCCGCTGGCCGTGGTGGTCTATCGCGACTGGCTCGACACCTGGCAACCAGGCGCCCACGCCGGGACGTTCCGTGGCAACCAGATGGCGATGGCCGCCGGTTCCGCGGTGATGCGTTACCTGGTCGAACACAAGGTCTGCGAACACGCCGCCGCCATGGGCGAACGCTTGAGTGAACACCTGCACATCCTGCAACGCGATTTCCCGCAACTGGGCGATATTCGTGGTCGTGGCCTGATGCTCGGCGTCGAGCTGGTCGATCCGAATGGCACCCCGGATGCCTTGGGCCATCCACCGGCCTTCGCACGTCTGGCGTCCCTGGTTCAGCGTGAATGCCTCAAGCGCGGGCTGATTCTGGAGCTGGGCGGGCGACATGGCGCGGTGGTGCGCTTCCTGCCGCCGCTGGTGATTACCGCCGCCGAAATCGATCGCGTCGCCGAAATCTTCGGCCGTGCGCTGAGCGCCGCGACCGCCAGCCTGTAAATTTTTCGCCGCGTCGAACGTTCTTTCTACAAACCCGGCTGCACCCGTCGTGCAGCCCACCCTTCAAGCGATGGAGACACAGCATGACGTCAGTATTCGACCGCGAGGACATCCTCTTTCAGGTCGTGGTCAACCACGAAGAGCAGTACTCGATCTGGCCGGACTACAAGGCCGTGCCGGAAGGCTGGCGTACCGTCGGCAAGAGCGGCCTGAAAAAGGAATGCCTGGCCTACATCGAAGAAGTCTGGACCGACATGCGCCCGCTGAGCCTGCGCCAGAAGATGGAAGCGCAAGCGGCTGCCCAGTAAGTCTCCAGCCAAAAAGAAACCCGCTGAACCGAGAACGGTCAGCGGGTTTTTTCATGTCTGGAAGATCGGCCTTGATGATCGTTCCCACGCTCTGCGTGGGAATGTCTCATTGGACGCTCTGCGTCCGCTTCGGAAGGGACGCGGAGCGTCCCGGGCTGCATTCCCACGCGGACGATTCGACGCCTCGACGTGGGAACGATCAACGGGGGGCGACTGGCGTTACGCGCCGCTCAAGCCCTTGAGCAACACATCCACATTCCCTTCCAGCTCCCCCACCGGGTCCGCCGCATCGGTGCTCAGCACCAGCAGCTGACTGCCCGATTCGGCGATCGCCGCTTTCACCGCGTCCGACGGCTGCCGATGGTGCAGCACCACCGCTACGTCATTGTCTTTCAGTGTGGCGGTCAGTTTTTTCAGATCTTCTGGCGTCCATTCGGCATCCGGACGCGCATCCTGTCCGATCAGTTCCAGATTCAGGCTGCCGATCAGATAACCGAAGTGGTCGCTCAGGCTCATCACACTCAGGTTATCGGCACTGGCCAGACGCGCCTCGCTGTCGGCACTGAGTTTCAGCAGACGCTGTTTCAGCGCCGCCAGATTGGCCTCGATCTTCGGTTTGTCCTTCGGCGCCAGGCGCACCAGATCCGCTGCCATCACGTCAGCCATGCGCCCCATGTTGTTGCTCGCCAGCCACGGCTGGCTGTTCAGGCCGTCAACCTTGAGCCCCGGTTGTACGGCAATGCCGGGCAAGGCGCCGTCCACCGGGCGCGCCGCGTCGACTTCTACGATGCGGATATTGCTGCGGCGGGCGATCGGGTACAGCGGATCATCGGCCCACAGCGAGCGCACGCCGATCACGGCGTCGGCGCCGGCGGCCAGTTTGCTCAGCGCGGGGGCGCCGCGCCCGGTGAAGTAAGCGGTCTGACGGCTGCCCGGCAGATTGGCCGGCGCAGCGCGTTCGAGGCTGATGTCGGTGCCCTTGAGCAGGACTTCGCCCAGACCATAAGTGATGGGCAACGAGGCCAGCACCCGCAACGGTTTCTCGGCCGCCAGCAGAGGGCTCGAAACTGCGCCGCTGAGGGCGATGGCCAGGGTCAGTTGTCGCAATGAAAAAGCCATTTATCCAAGGTTCCCTTTCAGACTGGGGACGACGCCCCGGGCAATCGCAGCGATGGCGAAGGCGATACCGGCGACCAGAATGATCGCGGCGCCGGACGGAATCGGCAGGTCGAACACGATCGGTGCGAGAATCCCGCACAGCGTGCTGACCGTGGCAATCAGCACCGAACACCAGAAGAAACCCTTGAGCGACTGGCTGAGCAAGCGGGCGGCCGCTGCCGGAATCACCAGCAGGGCGCCGACCAGAATCGCGCCGATGACTTTCACTGCCGCGACGGTGATCAGCGTCACCAGGATCACGAACAGGTAATCCAGGGTTTTCACCGCGACACCGCGCACCGCCGCCAGTTGCGGGTTGAAGCTGGCAAGCATGATCCGGTTGTACAACGGCAGGGCCAGCGCCATCACCAGTGAACCGACAATCGCCAGCACCAGCAGGTCGTTGCCGTTGACTGTCAGCACCGAGCCGAACAATACGTTTTCCAGAATGTGCACGTTGATCTTGCCCGCCAGGATCAGCAGCAGGCTGGCACCCAGCGCCAAAGACACCGACAGGAACACGCCGATCAATGTGTCCGGAGCCAGGCCGGTACGGTTGCGCAGGTAATTGAGCAGGATGCCGAACAGCAGGCAATAGCCGAACAGGCTGCCGTAAGGCCCGGTGTAGGGTTCGCCGAGCAGAATGCCGATGGCCACGCCGGTCAGCGCCGCGTGGCCGACCGCCTCGGAAAAAAACGCGAAGCGCTTGACCACCACCAGCGTGCCGAGACCGCCGAGCACCGGGCCGATCAACAGGCCGGCGAGCAGCGCGTTGACCACAAAACCGTAGGCCAGGGCTTCCGGCAGGTAACCGGACGACGCCCAGCCCTGCACCATCAAACGAAAGGCTTCATAACTCATCAGGCAGCGCTCCGTGGATGGGTCGAGAACAGGGTCAGCAGGCGCTCAGGGGTCAGGGCCTGTTGTGGCGTGGCGTCGAACAGCACGCGGCGGTTGAGGCCGGTGACGCGATTGGCCAGGCGCCCGACCGCTTCCAGATCGTGCTCGATCCACAGCACGGTGACGCCCGTCGCGCGCCAGTCGCCGAGCAAACGCTCGAACACCTGGATCCCGGCTTCGTCGAGGGCCGACATCGGTTCATCCAGCACCAGCAATTGCGGCGCCGGAATCAGACCCTGGGCGAGCAGCACCCGCTGGCGTTCGCCACCGGACAGCGCGCCCATCCGGCGCTTGCGCTTGTCCTGCATGCCGACCCGCTCCAGTGCATCACCGATGGCGCCGGCGTAGCGTTTGCTCAATCCGAGAAACGCCGGGCGACGCTGGCACATGGCGGCCATGAAATCATCGACGGTCATCGGCAGGCCGCGATCAAACTCCAGCGCCTGCGGCACGTAGCCGATGGTGCCGGGCTCGCCGGGCCATTGCAGGCTGAGCCGGCCCTGATGGGGCATTTGCCCGAGCAGAGTCTTGATCAGCGAACTCTTGCCGCCGCCGTTGGGGCCGACCAGCGCATGCACGCTGCCGGGCTGAACTTGAAAGGTGACCTTGTCGAGGATGGTCGTGCGGCCGAGGGTCAGGCTGACGTCGGCGAATTCCAGAGTCGGGCCTGATACTCGTGGGAGCGAGCTTGCTCGCGAATGCGGTTTCTCATCCAACGGCGACGTTGACTGAATGGACGCTTTCGCGAGCAAGCTCGCTCCCACAGGGAGTTCGATTTCTTTTGAAGTCATGCGCCGGACTCCTGAATCGCCCGAACCACGGTGTCGAGGTTGCCGGTCATTTCCTTTTCGTACTTGTTGGCGGTGTATTCGCCGTAGGAAATGTGCGACAGCGGGTACAGCTTCAAACCGGACTCGCGCTGGATGGTTTCGACGTAGGTAGACGGGAAGTCCATCTCGGAGAAGATCACTTTCACGTCCAGCTCGCGCAGTTGGTCAATGGTTTTCTTCAACTGGCTCGGGCTCGGCTCAATGCCATGGGCCGGCTCGACCACGGCGGTGACTTCCAGACCGAACTCGCGCAGCAGGTAGTCATAAGCGGCGTGCACCGTGGCCACTCGCAATTCGGCGTTCGGTGCCTGGGTCAGCTTGGCCAGAGCGTCGGCGCGCATCTGCCGTAAGCGCTTGCCGTAGGCGCGGGCGTTCTGGGTGTAGGTCCTGGCGTTGTCCGGGTCGAGCTTGCCCAGTTCACGGGCGATGTTGTTGACCTGGGCAATCGAGGCACTGATCGACAGAAACGTGTGCGGGTTCACCACTTTGCCGGCACCGCGCGCGGCAACCCCGGTGGCGGCCAGCAATGGCACGTTTTCGTTGGCCTCGATGGTCTTGATGTTCGGCGTTTCGCTGGCGGCGATCATGCGGTCGGCGAAGTCGTCATGCCCGACTCCGTTGAGCACGATCACATCCAGCCCGCTGATGCGCTTGATGTCTTCAGCACGCGGCTCGTAGGCGTGCGGGTTGAAGCCGGCGGGAATCAGCGGCACGACCTCGGCCTTGTCGCCGACGATGTTCGCCACATAGCTGTAATACGGATGCAGGGTGATGCCGATGCGCAGGCGCTTGGCCTGATCGGCGCTGGCCAGCGGGCTCAGCAGGCAGGCGCACAGACCGATCAGCAGCAGGCGCAGGAAGGGGCGGCGTTGAGATGAACTAGGCATGGGCAAGCGGTCTTCTCTCGAATGAAGGCGAGGGTTCAATGACGATGTTCGCGGGTCACGCCGGCATCGAATTGCGCGACGATCTGTTTCCAGCCGGCAGCGGACAGCGCTGCGTCGGACAGATCTGTCGGCGCTTGCAGGTCGGTGGCGCGGTTGAGCCAGATATCCGGTGCGGCGTCGTTCAGGCGCATCAGAAACGACCCGGCCACGGCCGGAGCCTGGCTGTGGCCGAAGTAGGCGCGGTCGGCCAGCAACTGCCAGGCATGACCGCCACGACTGACCGAGCTGGCATCCTGGGCGAATGGCGCGAACCCTCCATCTGCAAGGTCCTGCGGGGTCGGCAGCGCTTGCTGTTCTTCAAGCAGCAGGCGGATCTCGTCGAGGGTCACCCGCAAGTCGGCATAGATGCCTTGCTCGCTGGCGCCGAGGTCGCGGCGGGCATCCAGCTGATGGCTGGAAACCGGCTCGGGCTCGTGGGAGACGCCGCGCCATGCCACTACAGATCCGGCGACCGCCAGGATCAGCAGGCACATCAGCAGCACGTTGAGGGTTTCGTGCCCGGCACCGGCCGGGCGTACAACCTGGGTGGTCGGTGTGCTCATGGGGCTTCGATATCCGCTTGGTCGATTTCGACCACATGGCCGGGGCCGGCGTCGAACAGCACGTAGAACTCGGCGCCGGGTTTCTTGAAGGTCAGGGTCGAATCGGCGCCGAGCTTGCCGGGCACCAGGATGGTTTCGTCGTAGCCGATCACATCAAGGGTCACCCCCGGCGCGCCGCTGCCGTCGGAGAAACCGCCGGTGCATTTGATCTGCTCGGCGTCGATGGCCTTGCACTCGCACATCGGGTTGTGGGCCAGGGCACTGGCGCTGAAACCGGCGCACAGCGCCAGCAGTGCAGTGCGGATGCTCAGTCGGAAAGGACGGCTCATGGTTTGGCTCCTTGTTTGTTCAGCCAGGCGAGGGTGGCAGGCGAGGCCTGGCTCAGCGGGATCGAGGCTTGATGCATGCTGCCGTCCCAGCCTTCCATGGTGATCCACAGTTCGGCGTCGGCAGCGGTCTTTTCCGGCACCGGCAGCTGGGTGCCCATGCGGTAGGGTGTGCCGAAGAAAATCACCCCGGCCGCGCGCAGGCTGCGAGGTTTGCCGATGCGCAGGTACGTCGCCTTGACGTGGTCGACACAGGCATCGCAGAGGGCCGCGTTGAAATCTTTCATGTAGCCGGCCGGCCCGCTCAGGGTCGGTGCCTCATTGCGCAGTTCGGCCAGTCGCAGGCTCCAGGGACCGACCTGGATTTCGCCGATCTCCCTTTCACCCAATCCGCTGTCTCCGCGAAACAGCGAGGCGTCGGCGAAGTATTTGGGCATGAAGCCCAAAGGGATCAACAGCAACAGCACGTTGATGTGGAAGCGCCATTTGTGCCAGATCACGCTCAGCCGTGAAAGCTGAGCCACAGGAGTGGACTTGCTCACAGGTTGGCCTCCGACGTTTCACGGCGCAGGGCGGGTTGTGCCTGTACGCGCTGTTTCTTGTGCTCGCGCTTGAGGGCGTTGGCCGTGGCCAGCGCGGTGCGCTTGGTCCAGATCAACAACCCGCTGAGGACCATCATGCTCAGCAGCAGGCCGAAGAAGAACCAGATCAGCTTGACCCACAGACCGCCGAAGTCACCGGTGTGCAGCGGGCGCATGGATTCGGTGACGAACTCCAGCGACGTGCGATCGGACAACAGCCGCGAAGCCGCCACGTCACCGCTGTACGGGTTGAGCGTGGCGGTCTGGTACATCAGCGGATACCAGCCGCGCCCGCCGATATCCAGGTGCGCGTAGGCATTGCCCGGCAGGCTGATGAAGCTGGCTTCGAAGCCGGGGATTTTTGTCTGGGCGATTTCGATGGCGCGGTCCAGGCTGATACGCGGCGAGGGCAAACCATCGCTGGACTGCGGCACGGCTTCGCGAGACATGGCCGGAATGATCGGCTCGCTGGAGATGGAAATCTGGTTGTCAAACAGCAGCGCCTGGATCAGGAACCAGGTGCCGGTGATCGAAATCACCGCGATGAACCAGATCGACCAGATGCCGCTGAGGCGGTGGAAGTCGCCCCAGAAAATCCGCGCACCGTGGCGAATGCGTAAGGTCGGGCGGAAGAAACCTTTCCAGAAACGCTTGTACACCACCAGTCCGGTCACCAGCGACGCCAGCATCGGCAGGCCGAGGAACGACACCAGATACCAGCCCCAGCTGAAACCGTTGGTGAACGGCACCAGCCACCAGCCATGCAGTGCGCGGGTGAACGCCTTGAAGTTGAAGCTCGGCGCTGTGCCCTGGATCACGCCGGTGTACGGATTGACGTAGACCGTCAAGGAACGCCCGTCGGGGTAGCTGACGTCGACGTCGAGGGCAAAGTGCGATTCGTCCGGGCGGTTGATGCTTTGCACCACCGTCTGCGGTTCGGCTTTTTTGATTTCGGCGAGGATCTGGTCGTAACTCAGGCGCGGTGCATCATCCGACGGTGCACTGGCGCGCATTTGCGGGTTGGCCAGCCAGACGATCTCCTGGCTGACCACCGCCAGCGTGCCGGTGACGCAGACGATCAGAACGAAAAACCAGATCGGCAATGCCAGCCAGCTGTGTACCAGGAACCACAGTTTCGAGCGGGATTTCTTCGACATGATGACGGGTCTTGATTCAGTGAGAGGACTTGACGCTACGGGCTTCGCAGCGCGGCAGTCCCTGAAGGGCCGGTCGTGGCTTTTGCCTACGCGACCGGCCCGCATTTCTATAAGACGGATGACCGAAGCAAATCCCGATAAGCGATATGAAAGTAAATGTTTCGCGATTGCAGGTGGCGGCTGCGCGGGGCGGATTTGCGAGGAGGAGGGCTAAGCAGTCCGGCAGCGCATGCCGCCGGATTGGAGGAGGGAAATCAGCAGAGAAAATCGAGCGCTTCGACGAGCAACAGCTCAGGGACTTCTTCGGCGAGGTAATGCCCGGCAGGCAGGGCCTTGCCCCGTACGTTGGTGGCCACCTGTTCCCATTCCCTGAGCGGATCGAAGCACCGACCGACGGTGCCCTCGGCGCCCCACAGCACCAGCAATGGCAGGTTCAAGTGACGACCGGCCGCGAGGTCGGCGCGATCATGTTCCAGGTCGATGCCGGCACTGGCCCGATAATCTTCACAAATTCCGCGAGCGCTGCCGGGACGTTCCAGGCAACGCCGATATTCGCTGAACGCCTCATCGGTAAAGGGTGCCAGCCCGGCGCTGCGGCTGCCCATGACACTGCGCAGGTAACCTTCGGGATCGGCTTCGATCAGGGTTTCCGGCAGCGGCGTCGGACGGATCAGGAAGAACCAGTGCCAGTAGGCCCGGGCAAAGGCTTCGTTGGTCTGGGCGTACATCGCCAGCGTGGGGGCGATGTCGAGCAGGATCATGCGCTGCACAACCTCGGGATGATCGAGAGCCAGGCGATGGGCGACCCGGGCGCCACGGTCGTGGGCAAGGATCGAGAAATGCTCGAAACCCAACGCTTTCATCAATTGCACGCCGTCGCTGGCCATCTCGCGCTTGGAGTAATTGAGGTGAGCCTCATCGGCCGGCGGGCGACTGCTGTCGCCATAACCGCGCAGGTCTGCAGCGACCACGGTGAAATGTTCGGCCAGTTGCTCGGCGATCTTGTGCCAGATGACGTGGGTCTGCGGGTGTCCGTGCAACAGCAGCAGACCCGGGCCGCTGCCTTTGATGCGGTAGCTGATGTCCACGCCGTTGACGAGGCGCTGGTCTTTGACGAATCCGGCAAACATCTGGATGTGATCCTTTATTCAGGCGAGTGGCCTGCATCCTGAAATCGCCGGGCGTTCATGACAAGACGTGAAGCGTGGTTCGACGGTTCATGAATCGTGTTTGCCGATCCCCGCGCGCTGCGCGGGAATGGACACTCGGCGTTGCTAACCCTGCTGGAACATTTCCTTTGCCCGCTGCTCGATCTGCGCCTGCGTCAGGTCCTCCTTGCGCGTGGCCAGGAACCACAGATGCCCGTACGGATCTTTCAATGTCCCGCTGCGGTCGCCGTAGAACTGATCCTTGACCTCGGACACCGAGGTCGCGCCGGCATCCAGCGCGCGCTGGAAGGATTTGTCGACATCGGTCACGTACAGATGCAAACCGACCGACACCGCTGTGTCCGGATTGCTCAGCGGTCCTTGATCGCATGGCGAACCGAGCATGATCGCGCTGTCGCCGATGCGCAGTTCGGCGTGGCCGATGCCGCCGTCGGGCATGCTCAGGCGCATCACTTCGGTGGCACCGAACGCTTTTTTATAGAAGTCGATGGCTTCGGCAGCTTTGTGAATGCCGAGGTACGGGGTAATGCTGTGGTACCCCTCGGGAATGGGTTTGACGCTCATGGCGGTGCTCCCTGTTATTTGTTGCCTGGTTTTTATTAGAGGTTGAAGGTGTGCCTTCGCCGGGGTTGCCGGTCGCTCAACTATAGATCCGTGCCGCCGCCGTGACCGGGCAGCCGACGAGCAGCCCGCAACGCCGGAACGGAGCCCAAATGCCGACCACAAAAATCGCCGCTGGCGCTGGCGTTCCTGTTCGCTGACTACGCGCGGGAAGCCGAAGCCCGTGGCGTGGGAACCTTCACTTTGGAACGTCGAGAAAGTGCGCTCCCGGCCCCTGTTCGCCCAGCACATCGCCCTGATTGCGCAGCGGGCAAGCCTCCATCGACAGGCATCCGCAACCGATGCAACCGGTCAGCCGATCACGCAGCAGCACCAACTGATTGATCCGCTCGTTCAACTCCCGCCGCCACTGCTCCGACAACACTTTCCAGTCCGCCGCCGTCGGCGCGCGGTTATCCGGCAACTGTTTCAGCGCCTCGCCGATTTCCGCCAGTGGAATGCCCAGCCGTTGCGCCACCTTGATCAACGCCACCCGCCGCAGCACCTCCCGAGGATAGCGGCGCTGGTTGCCGGCATTGCGCTGGCTCTTGATCAAACCCTTGGATTCATAAAAGTGCAGGGCGGTAACCGCCACGCCGCTGCGGGCCGCGACTTCGCCGACGGTCAATTGCTTGTGCAGATTTTCCGCAGTGATCATTTGAAAATTGCCCCTTGATCTCTAGTTAACTCGAGGTTTTACCCTGCACGCCTTCGAATCGCAAGATTCGTCTGACAGAGTGGGGATGTCATGCAGGCACCAGCGAAAAACCGCAGCTTTACCCAATTGATCGAGTTTGAAATCGAACCCGGCCAGCAACCGGCGCTGGTCTCGGCGCTGGCGGTGCAGACCGAACGCCTGGCCCAGCGTTACCCCGGCTTCGTCAGTGCCAGCGTCCAGGCCAGCGACGATGGCCGGCGAGTGTTGAGCTTTCTGCAATGGCAGTCCCGCGAGGCGGGAGAGGCCGCGTTCCAGAGTTTCGAGACCGGCGAGCAGGACTTCTGGCAACTGATCCGTACTCATCAGGCGCGCACCGTGACCTTCGGCTCATTCCAGGTACTGAGCAGCATCGCCCGCAGTCACGACGATGGCTTGCACTGCCAACTGGTCGGCTAGATCGGCAGCTGGATAAGGCGCTCGCCTTGCGGGTTGGCCGCAGGGCGCTATTTGTTCACCGCCAACTCGCCGATCTTGATCAGCCGCGTGCAGGTCACGTTGCGGCTCCGCCTTGCAACACGCGGCGCCAGATCTTAAGGAATTCGTCGGTGACTTCGTAGCGCGCTGTGGCCGAGGAAACTGCCGTCACGAGAATATGAAGGTCAACCCTGCCCAAATTCCGATAGCCACTATTGAGAGCGTTGATTTCTGCCAAAGCGTGCCCGGGCGTAGCCTTTCTCCATCGACACACACCGCTCGCCAGGACACTCCCATGAATCGTTTACTGACTGTTTCGCTGATGCTCGCTGTCTCTGTTCTCGCCGGTTGCGCGAGCCACGTTTCCCCGGAATTGCGGCCTTACACTGCGGAAGAAACCCGGGAACTGGCCCTCGAAACCTTGAACCGTCGGGGTTTGTCCTTCGAGGAATACCACGCGAAAAAAGCCGAATTGCTCGGCCAGCCGCAGAAGACATTCGGTTTCGACAACAAGGGTGAAATGAGCGCCGAGCGGGCCGTACAGCTGCACGGTCGTCCTAGCTGATTCGCAACTGTACTGCTCGAAGTTTTACCCAACTGTCCGTGGGTTTGCGCGGCGCCGTGGGATAGGGTCAACACCTGAATGACCCCTGACGGACTGCCTGCCATGACCCTCTCGCTCGACCTGCTGCTGGGCTTCGCCCTGTTTGCCCTTGTCACCTCGATCACGCCGGGGCCGAACAACACCATGTTGCTGGCATCGGGCGTGAACTTCGGTTTTAACCGCACCATCCCCCATATGCTCGGCATTACCTGCGGCTTCTTCGTGCTGGTGGTAGCAGTGGGTTTTGGTTTGGGCGCGGTGTTCCAGACTTATCCTCTTCTTTATACGGCTCTGCGTTACGTTGGCGCGGCGTACTTGTTGTATCTGGCGTGGAAAATCGCCCATTCCGGTCCGGTCGGCGACAGCGAGCAGGGCGAAGCAAAACCGATCAGCTATCTCGGCGCGGCGGCTTTTCAGTGGGTCAATCCCAAGGCCTGGATCATGGCCATCGGCGCCATCAGCACGTACACGCCGATGCAGGGTTACTTCACCAATGTGATCGTGATTGCCGCGGTGTTTGCCATCATCAACCTGCCGAGCGTCGGCGTCTGGGCGGCGTGCGGAACGTTGCTGCGCAATGTGCTCAAGGATCGTCGCTGGCTGCGGGTGTTCAACTGGGGCATGGCGGCGTTGCTGGTGATTTCGCTGTATCCGTTACTCCTTGAAAGCTTTGGCTGACGCAGTGCTACAACCGCCGCCCCGATGCCTGTTAAAGTCGCGCTCAGGAGCGTTCCTACGCACTTTTAAATGAAGTTGTTCTTCTTTAACGGCATCCGATCAGGTATTGATGGCGCTCTCGAACCCGGACGCAGCTCACAAGGCTGCGCCGTGCCGTTTGTAGACACGAGCTTCCTGATCCCGGAACACGCTCTGCGAGTCTTTTTATGAACACACGTCCGCTGTATTTCGATTACGCCGCCACCACCCCGGTGGACGAGCGGGTCATCCAGGTGATGATCGAGTGTCTGGGCTTCAACGGTAACTTCGGCAACCCGGCCTCCAGTTCCCACGCCTTCGGCCAACAAGCCCGACAAACGGTCGAGAACGCTCGGCGACAAGTCGCCGAACTGGTTGGCGCTCAGGCACAGCAGATTGTCTGGACCTCCGGCGCTACCGAATCCAACAACCTTGCCCTTAAAGGCGTGGCCCAGGCCCGTGGTGTGTCCGGCGGGCACATCATCACCAGTCAGATCGAACACAAAGCCATTCTCGATACCGCCCGGCAATTGCAGGACGCCGGTGTCGCCGTGACCTATCTGGTGCCGGACGCCGAAGGCCTGATCACCCCGCAAGCAGTCAGCGAAGCGATGCGCGATGACACCTTTCTGGTATCGCTGATGCTGGTCAACAACGAGCTCGGCACCGTCAACGACATCCCGGCCATCGGCGAAGTGGTGCGTGGGCGCGGGGCCTTGTTCCACGTCGATGCGGCTCAGGGCGCGGGCAAGGTCGCGATCGATCTGGCGCAATGGCCGGTGGACCTGATGTCGTTTTCGGCGCACAAGCTCTACGGCCCCAAAGGCATCGGCGCGCTGTACGTCGGCCCGCGTGCGCAACAGCGCTTGCAGGCGCAGATTCACGGTGGTGGCCACGAGGGAGGCTTGCGTTCCGGTACGTTGGCGACTCACCAGATTGCTGCCATGGGCTCGGCGTTTGCCTTGGCTGCCGAAGCTTTTGATGACGAGAAGAAAACCATCGTCGCGCTGCGCGAACGTCTGCTTGAACAACTGTTGAGCCTGCCCGGCGTGCGCCTCAACGGCAGCAGTACTCAACGTATCCCGCACACCTTGAGCCTGACCTTCAGCGAAGGCGAGTTCAACCCGGCGGCGCTGAGTCATTCAATTGCGTTTTCCGCGACTTCGGCCTGCAATTCCGCGAGCAACGCGCCGTCCCACGTCTTGCTGGCACTGGGGCACGATGCGCATCTGGCGGGGCGCACGATTCGCCTGAGCCTCGGCCGTTTCACCACTGCCGAAGACGTCGACAAGGCTGTAGAACTGATCAAGACCGCCTGCGCCAGTGCTCCGGCATTCTGGGCGACAAGGCTTTAACTCGCCGTCCTGGAACGGCACCGAACAATAACGATGAAGTGATTGGCAGGAGACATGATGAGTACCCAGACTTTGACCGATGGAACGGTTCCCCAGCGCCTCGCGCACACCCGTGAACTGATGCGCCGCGAAGGAATCCACGCGTTGCTGGTGCCGTCCGCCGACCCGCACCTGTCGGAATACCTGCCGGGTTACTGGCAGGGCCGGCAATGGTTGTCGGGTTTCCATGGCTCGGTGGGTACATTGATCGTCACCCCCGATTTCGCCGGGGTCTGGGCCGACAGTCGCTACTGGGAACAGGCGACCAAGGAACTCAAGGGCAGCGGCATCGAACTGGTGAAACTGCAACCGGGTCAGCCGAGCCCGCTGGACTGGCTCGCCGAACAGACGCCGGAAGGTGGCGTGGTCGCGGTTGACGGTGCGGTGATGGCGGTTGCGTCGGCGCGTACGCTGGGCAGCAAGCTCGAAGCGCGGGGCGCCAGTCTGCGTACCGACATCGACCTGTTGAAAGAAGTCTGGAGTGATCGCCCGGCGCTGCCGAATGCGCCGATCTACCAGCACCTGCCACCGCAGGCGACAGTCAGCCGTGGCGAGAAACTCGCCAAACTGCGCGAAACCCTGCAGGAGCGCGGCGCCGATTGGCATTTCATCGCCACCCTCGACGACATCGCCTGGCTGTTCAACCTGCGCGGCGGCGATGTGTCGTTCAACCCGGTATTCGTTTCTTTCGCGCTGATCAGCCAGCAGCAGGCCACGCTGTTTGTCGCACTGAGTAAGGTCGATGCAGAGTTGCGTGCCGTGCTGGAAAAAGACGGCGTGACCGTGCGTGACTACAGCGAAATCGCTGATGCCCTGCGTGCGATTCCGAGTGGCGCGAGCCTGCTGGTGGATCCGGCGCGGGTGACCAGCGGTCTGCTGGACAACCTCGACAGTGGCGTGAAACTGGTCGAAGGCCTGAACCCGACCACACTGGCCAAATCGCAGAAGAGCCTGGCAGACGCCGCCCATATTCGTCAGGCGATGGAGCAGGATGGCGCGGCGCTGTGCGAGTTTTTCACCTGGCTGGAATCGGCCTGGGGGCGCGAGCGCATTACCGAGCTGACCATCGATGAAAAACTCACGGCAGCCCGTGAGCGACGTCCGGATTATGTGTCGCTGAGTTTCAACACAATTGCCGCATTCAACGCCAATGGTGCGATGCCGCATTACCACGCCACCCCGGAAGAGCACGCGGTGATCGAGGGTGACGGCTTGTTGCTGATTGACTCCGGTGGCCAATATCTGGGCGGTACTACCGACATCACGCGGATGGTGGCGGTCGGTACGCCAACCGAAGAGCAGAAACGCGACTGCACCCGCGTCCTGAAAGGTGTGATCGCGTTGTCCCGCGCCCATTTCCCTAAAGGCATTCTGTCGCCGCTGCTGGATGCGATTGCCCGCGCGCCGATCTGGGCCGAGAACGTGGATTATGGCCACGGCACCGGCCACGGCGTGGGTTACTTCCTCAACGTTCACGAAGGTCCGCAGGTGATTGCCTATCAGGCGGCGCCAGCACCACAGACTGCCATGCAACCGGGGATGATCACCTCCATTGAACCGGGCACGTATCGTCCGGGCCGCTGGGGTGTGCGGATCGAGAACCTGGCGATGAACGTTGAAGCGGGAAGCAGCGAATTCGGCGAGTTCCTCAAGTTTGAAACCCTGACCCTGTGCCCGATCGATACCCGTTGCCTGGAACCGTCGTTGCTGACGCAGGAAGAAAAACAGTGGTTCAACGCCTATCACGCCGAAGTGCGCGAGCGTCTGAGCCCGCTGCTTGATGGCGCGGCACTGGAGTGGTTGAACACGCGTACTGCCGCTATCTGATCGGTTGAAGCTCGGGCGCTGCAGCCAGCGCCCGGGTCATGAAGTCGACAAACGCGTTGACCCTGGCGGACTGGCGACGGTTCACCGGGGAGACGGCGTTTATCGGCAATGATCGGGTCTGGTAGTCCTGCAACAGGGCGATCACCCGACCGGCCTTCAAATCCTCGCTGAACAGCCAGACCGGTGACAGCGAAATCCCCAGTCCTCCCAAGACCATTTCGCGGATCGCTTCGGAGTTGTTGCTCTGGGCATTGCCCTGGATACGTACGTCGTGATGTTGGCCATCCTTCTCGTAGGTCCACAGGTTCTGAGTGCTGAGCAGGTTGAATTGCAGGCAGTTGTGCTGCGCGAGATCCTGAGGTGATTGTGGGTGACCTTGGCGTCGCAGGTAATCGGGCGTCGCCACTGTGAGCCGGTGGGTGGTGCCGATGCGTCGGGCGATCATGCCGCTGTCGTTCAAATCGCCGATGCGCAGGCTGACGTCCAGGCCTTCACTGACCAGATCCAGATTCTGATCGCTGAGTTGCAGGTCGACCTGCACCTGAGGATAGCGTTGCAGAAAATCCGCCAGTCGCGAGGCAATCTGCAAACGGCCGAAACTGACGGATGAGCCGATTCGTAGAGAACCGGCCACGGTTTCCCTGCCGGACTGGAAACGCTGCTCGGCGGCATCCACGGCTGCGAGGATATTTCGACATTCGTTGTAGTACCGCTGACCTTCATCGGTCAGTGACAACTTGCGCGTACTACGGGCAATCAGCTTGCCGCCCAATTGATTTTCAAGGGCGCGCAGGACTTTGCTGATAGTCGGCTGGGTGGTGTGCAGTTCCCGGGCAACGGCAGAGAAACTGCCGCGTTCGACTACCCGGACGAAGATGGCCATTGCGTTTAGCTTGTCCATAAAGCGCCTCATTCATGCCAATTCGGCATGCTTACTATAGTCATTTGGCTTCTTATCGGCATAGGCCTGTTGCGGGAACATGGTTTCACTTTCTCCGACAGGAATGACCGAAATGACTGACTCACTGAACATGAAAGCCCTGATGGTGGACCAGGCCAATGGGCCGTTACGCTTGGTTTCCCTGGAACGGCCTGTGGCTGGGGCTGGACAGGTACTGGTGCGGATCAAGGCCAGCGGTGTGAATCCGCTCGATCTGAAAATTCGTGCGGGGCAGGCCGCCCATGCCCGGCAACCGTTGCCGGCAGTGTTGGGACTGGATCTGGCTGGTGTGATCGAAGCAGTGGGTGAGGGCGTGCAGGGATGGGCGCCGGGCGATGAGGTGTATGCGTTAGCCACGGGCATTGGCGGCGCGCAAGGATCGTTGGCCGAGTTTGCAGTGGTGGACGCACGACTGCTGGCGCGTAAGCCTTTGAACCTCAGCTCACGTGAGGCCGCAAGCTTGCCATTGATACTGATCACCGCTTGGGAAGGTCTGGTGGATCGGGCTCGGGTGGGGGCGGGGCACAACGTGTTGATTCACGGTGGTGCGGGCGGTGTCGGGCATGTGGCCATTCAACTGGCTCGTGCATTCGGTGCTGAAGTCTATGCCACGGGTTCTGCGGGACAACGCTCGATCATCGAGGGCTACGGTGCGACGTTCATTGATCATCGAGAGAACTCGGTGGAGGACTATGTCGCCAGGTTCACGGCGGGGGAAGGGTTCGATATTGTCTATGACACGGTCGGCGGCGAGACGCTGGACGCATCCTTCAAAGCAGCACGGATCTATAGCGGGCATGTGCTGAGCTGTCTCGGTTGGGGGCAGCACAGTCTGGCGCCGTTGTCGTTTCGTGGGGCGACGTATTCGGGAGTGTTCACCTTGCTGCCGTTACTGACCGGCCGAGGCTGTGAGCATCATGGCGAGATCCTGCGACAGGCTGCTGCCTTGATTGAGTCCGGCCAATTGCGCCCGTTGCTCGATCCGCGTCGGTTTACGCTGGAAACTGCCGGGGAAGCCCATGAGCTGCTGGCAACGAAGGCAGCTCAGGGGCGTCTGGTGGTGGAGATTTAGCGAAGGGCTTGCGCCACGAAGTCGAGCCGGTCCTGACCGAAGAACAACTGGTTGTCGATGAACATGCTCGGCGCACCGAAGACGCCACGCTTCACGGCGGTTTCGGTATTGTCCTTGAGTGCAGCCTTGACTGCTTCATCATTGGTCAATGCCAGTACCTCTTCAGGATGGAAGCCATGTTCGGTCAGCACGGCGGCAACGGTTGCCGGTTCATTGAGAGGACGGCCTTCAACCCACAGCGCTTTAAACAGGCAATCGATGAATGCCTGGAAGCGATCGGGATGACGCAGTTGAATACCGGTGACCGCGCGCATCAACATCAGGGTATTGATCGGGAAATGCGGGTTGAATTTCAGGGGCACGCCGTAGCGTTTGGCGTAGCGGTCCAGGTCCTGAAACATGTAACGACCCTTGGCCGGGATCATTGCCGGCGATGCGTTGCCGGTGGCCTTGAAGACGCCGCCCAGCAACATCGGAATGTAGATCAGTTGAGCGCCGGTTTCGGCGCAGATCCTTGGTAGCTGGGTATAGGCCAGGTAGGTGGCGGGGCTGCCGAGATCGAAATAAAACTCCACGGTTTTGCTCATGTTCGCTGCACTCTGTTTTTGTTATCGGGGAGGGGAATTACCAGCGCTCATTCCATGGACGCAGATCCAGTTCGAACGTCCAGGCGTCCCGGGGTTGGCTATGCAGATACCAATAGTTCTCGGCGATATGGTCGGGATTGAGAATACCGTCCTGATCCTTGGTGGCGTATTTGTCGGGGAAGTTGTCGCGGATGAAGTCGGTATCGATGGCGCCGTCGACCACGACATGGGCGACGTGGATGTTCATCGGGCCAAGCTCCCTGGCCATGCTCTGTGCCAGAGCCCGAATACCGTGCTTGGCCCCGGCGAATGCGGCAAAGCCTGAGGCACCGCGCAATCCTGCAGTCGCGCCGGTGAACAGGATGGTGCCACGGTTACGGGTCACCATCCGTTTGGCGACTTCGCGGGCATTGAGGAATCCGGAAAAACAGGCCATTTCCCAGATCTTGAAATACTTGCGGGCGGTTTCTTCGAGGATGCTGCAAGGAACGTTGGCACCAATGTTGAAAACGAATGCTTCAATCGGGCCCAGGCGGGTTTCGATATCTTCGATCAGCGCTATCACGTCTTCTTCCTTACGTGCATCGCAGGCAAACCCGTGGGCTTCCCCGCCGTCCGCCTGAATGGCTTCCACCAACGGCTGCAATTTGTCGGCGCTGCGGCGCGTGACGCAAGCGATGAAACCTTCCTTGGCGAAGCGCTTGGCGATGGCGCCACCTGTGGCATCACCTGCACCGACAACCAATACGACCTTCTTGTTATTCATGGGTGGATCCCTTTAGTAAACGATCGTTAAGTGAACGAACGTTATGCTAGGATCCGCTGAGCGTCAAGGCACTCAATTGTGGGGACAAATACATGCGGTACTCCGCCGGTCACAAGCTGGAAACGAAAGAGAAACTCCTGCAAAGCAGTTCGCTTTCTGCGAAAAGAAACGGGTTCTCATCAATGGGTGTCGATGGACTGATGAAGGCGATCGGCCTGAGTGGAGCGGCGTTCTACAGCCACTTCTCGTCCAAGGACGCGTTGTTTGCGGCTATCGTCGAGCGCGAGTTGTGCCAGAGTCTGGAGCGCTTGGGCGGGCAGGGTCCGCAAGATCGGGAACGGCTGGAGCGATGCCTGAAACTGTATCTGAACATGGCTCATGTCGAGCAACCTGAGCTGGGCTGCGCATTGCCTGCACTGGGCGCCGAGATTGCGCGGTCGGATGTTGTTGTGCGAGAACAGGCCGAACTGTGGATTTGTAAGCTTCAGGAAAGTTGGGCGCAGATTCTGGAAAGCGACAGCCTGGCCTGGGCGATTCTGTCGCAATGTGTCGGGGCGCTGGTGGTGGCGCGTATGCTGGCGTCGCCAAAAATTCAGCAGCGGGTGCTGAGTTCCTGTCATGAAGAGATCGGGAACCAGCTCGCCGCTACGCGAGCGCAATAGTGGCGGCCTATTTGCAGATGACGATCATGCTGCGGCTGGTGTAACCGGCAGGATTGAGGCCGAAGGGGTAATCACCCGGCTCCTCCACGGCATCACCTGATTTTGCGATGACCTTATAGCCTTTCGGTGCACAAGAGTTTGCGGCGCTGGTGTAGCACTTGTCCCAAGAGGAGGATAGCCCCGAACAGTTGATGTGCAGCCCCTTCTTGCCATGCTTGACCTGGGTTTTCGACGTCGCCGCACAGCCTGCAATGGCGAGTATGGCGATCAGTATCAAAATTCGTTTCATTACCGTCCTTATGGCGGCCTCGAGTCTGGCGCTCGGGTCTGCCTGTATGCGCTCTCGCTTGAAGCGTTCTGATGTCCCTATCCGAAAAAATCCATGTCTGGCATTGGGTTGCGAGGCTAAACATGGCCTAAATGAGCGCCAAATGCCAGATCTTCGTTCAATCCCGTTTCAATCTGCCGCGATCGCGGGTTTGGCAGTGCTGCCCATAGTCATGGTCGCACCGACGGAGGCCAGAATAATGCACAGGATCGCCATCCATTGTGACAAAGAAAGGTATTCCTGAAGGAATAGCAGGCCCGACAGTGCGCCAAAGGCCGGTTCGATGCTCATAAGCGTGCCGAAGGTGCGGGCGGGCATGCGGGTGAGAGCGATCATTTCCAGTGTGTAGGGAAGGGCTGTGGACAAGATCGCGACCCCGATCGCGATCGGGATCAATGCGGGTGTCAGCAGTGCGCTTCCGGCATGGACGATGCCGATGGGGGCGACGAACAGGGCTGCGATCATCACGCCAAGCGCCGCAGTAGTCACGCCGTTATCTGCGCCGGCCTTTTGACCGAACAGAATGTACAGTGCCCAGCAAACGCCGGCTCCCAGCGCATAGCCTGCACCGATCAGATCGATACCCGCTTCGGTGGCGCCGGTCGGTATCAGTAACAGCAATCCGATGGCCGCCAGAACTATCCAAAGAAAATCGATCGCGCGACGTGAGGCATAGATGGCGACTGCCAGCGGGCCAGTGAACTCCAGGGCGACGGCGATGCCGAGCGGAACAGTGCGCAATGACATATAGAACAGGAAGTTCATGCCGCCTAGGGCCATCCCGTAGACAATCACTGTGCGTAGCGACTTTGCCGTCAGCTTCGCTCTCCAGGGTTTGAGCAGTAACAGCATGATGATGCTGGCGAAGATCAGGCGCAGAGTTGTCGTGCCTTGAGCGCCAACGATGGGGAACATGCTTTTGGCCAGCGAGGCGCCGGACTGGATTGATGCCATGGCTATTAATAGAAGGCCAACCGGGAACAGGGTTGAGGCAAGGCTGCGGGGTTGGTCGTTCATTTGCGAGGCATCATCCGAGAAGGTAGCTGGTGTATTGGGCAATATAGTGCGCACTCGCT